>JAGXSR010000165.1 GCA_018333405.1 Dethiobacter sp.
TCCCGGCTGATTCTGCCGCGAAACTGCCAGTCACCACCGCGGATGTATCAGCCATTACCGCAGTGATGTCTGCCAGCAGAACATTCCCGCTCAAAATGTTGAAGCTCAAAGCAATAGCTGCTGAAACCAGAACGACCAGCAAAATCCGTCCAAGCTCGGATCTTGTTCGGCCTCCGTAGAGCCGGCTGACAAGCAGGTAGCCGACACATGCAATAGCTCCACCCATCCAGGCGCCCATAGTTCTCGTACAGAGCAAGCAAAAAAGAAGTAGAGCATAGATGAATATCCCGATGCTGAGCCGCTTATTGATGTACTGATGCAAAGCAACAGGGAGCATCATTACCAGATAGCTTCCCAGGAAGTTGGGATTGCCGAAGGTTGAGAATGCTTTCTGCCAATTGGCGCGTATAAAATCCCTGGGGAAAGGATCCACTCCAAAATATTGCAGTATCCCGTACACCGACAGTATGGTGGCTGAAAGCAGCATCGTCCTGAATAGCTGTTCACCGGACCATTTGGAGGATCTGGCGGCTAAAAACAGAAGAAAGTAGATCAGTAAAGTGCCAAATCCTTCTAGCCGATAGGGTCGGCCATAAAAGGCAGTTGTGAAGTCACGGGCAAAGAATAACGACAGGGTAAGGAGTCCGATGTACAATAACAAGGTGATATTGATGCGGTCAGGGTATATTAAGGTTGTCAAATTACCTCTTTCTTTTAACAGCAGGATGAGCAGAAATCCTGCGGCCAGCGCGGTGATCGCGTATACTTTCGGGGCGTAATAAAAGTCAGCGAATTCACCAACAGGGACAAATATTAGCGGCACAACCGACAGGGAAGCGATAAGAATAGTATTAATCAAGCGTTCGCTGCTGTAGCGTTTCATGTAACTCGCTTTCAGTAGTTTATATTTTTCCGATCCAGATAGCTCAGCGGAAAAAACCTGCTTATCTCCCGGGCAGGTGCGATCCTCCCAATTTTGCTTATACGCTTTTTCGCTACAAGCGAAGCGCTATCCTGCCAATATGGAAATGTATATTAAACTCGGATATTTCTTGATCATCGCTTGACCTAAAGGCCTGCGTTTTTTAAAATGGATTTAGGAGTTGAGGGGACTACCACCAGGGGATTACTGCCGCTTTGGGGTGGAAAAGGTGATCGGTGAGGGTTTTCTGTAATTAATAATCTACCCTGGGGAGGGGAAATGTCAGTGAATTCTAAAAAAATAGCCGTGGTGGTCAACCCGGCCTCTGCAAACGGAGCTACCGCCAAACGCTGGCCGGAGATTCAAGCTCTGATGGAAAAAGAGGGGCTGTTCCCCGCCGTCTTTTTTACTTCCGGACCTGGCGAGGCCACCAGGCTGACCCGGAAGGCACTGGAAGAGGGGTATGATTTAATTGTATCAGCGGGCGGCGATGGTACCGCTAATGAGGTAGTCAACGGCTTTTTCGGCCCGCAGGGGATTGTGCGGGAGGGGGCGGTTGCAGGTTTTATATCCATGGGGACGGGCGGAGACCTGATCAAAACCTTAGGTATCCCGAAGGATCCGGCAGAGGCGGTCAGGCATCTGATCAAAAGCAGTTGCCGCCCGCTGGATCTGGGCAGAGTCTCTTATGTCAGGAATGACGGAGTGCTTGATACGCGCTTTTTTATAAATGTTGCCGGCCTGGGTCTTGACGGAGATACGGTGGCCCGGGTAAACCGGACCAGCAAAGTGCTGGGTGGTTTTGTCTCCTTCTTATGGGGAACGGTGGTCAGCTTGCTGCTCTACCAAAATCAGCCGATGACCATTTCTGTGGATGGAAAATTAATCTGCGACGCACCGGTAACCTTTGTGGTTGTCGGAAACGGCCGCTATTTCGGCGGCGGAATGTTCATTGCCCCTCCGGCGGAAATGGACGACGGCTGGTTTGAGGTGATCATTTTAAACAACTTAAGCAAAGCCGCGCTTTTAGCCAACCTGCCCAAGGTTTACCGGGGTACGCATCTTGGCCATCCCAAAATCACCAGCCTGCGCGGACGCAAGGTGGAAATAGAGTCTTTAGGATCTGCCCTGCTGAATCTGGACGGAGAGCAGCCGGGGCGGGCACCGGTGAAAATTGAGTTGCTCCCCCGGGCGCTCCAGGTTCAGGGTTAATCAAAAGTATGCATAGGCCCTTAGTATTACATTTTCACCCCTTCTCATATAATAGGATAAAGAGGAGGAAGCATGGTGAAAATTATTTTGATTGTCGTCAAGCGCGCTTATGCTCAGCTGCAAAGCATTTTGGATCAGAAAAGCGCTTGTTCAGATATAAACGACCCTCGTTTTCATTATCAGTGGCAGGAATGCGGCAAATACGGCATGATGCTTTATCTTCAGTTCCCGGCGCCCGAAGCGGAAGAGCCGGGGGTAACGGAATCGTTTATCTCTTCATTTTTATCCCGCTTTATCATACATGATTTAAGAGATTTTCTGTTTCAGGATATATTGCGTTTTAACTATTTTTATCTAAGCAAGGCAGAACAAGATGAAATATGCCTGCAGGCCAGGCGCAATCTGGAAAGAGGGCTGATTGGCCACCGTCATCAAGCTTTTGGGGAGATTATCGATCAGAAAATCCGGGAGTACCTGTTTCAACATAATAACTACCTGAATGTCGAAGGGTTTATTTATTTCAGACTGCAAGACTACCAGCTGGAGCTTAAGCAGATTGTGGACGAAGCCGTAGAAAATTATCTGACCGAGAAAGAGTACCGTGAGTTCATCAGGCTGCTTAAATATTTTTTGGAGATTCAACAGCCGAAGATAGATCTGGTTCACCTGGCGGTGGATGAAAGTGGGCAGTTTCAGATCACTGACCAGCACTTAAAAAAAATTGATCCGCGGGATTGGGAAGAATTCGATCTGGATGAATTAGAAAAAGACAGCGATTATGAGGATATATTGGTGAGTATGCTGGTCTCGGTGGCGCCGCGAAGGATTATGCTGCACCAAAATGTGCTGCCCCGCTACCCTAAAACTGTCGAAACACTGCGCCGTATTTTTGCCGGACGTCTGATCTTATGCCACAACTGCGCTTACTGCCGCCAGGAGGTAAAACACCTGGTCAATATTGATAAACCAAAATGATAAACGCCCTTTCCTTCTCTTGACAGCACAAAAGACAAGTTTTATCATTAGGTTATCGCTGTGGCTCTAATTTAAGGGGGCGCCTAATTGTCTGAGATTAAGGTAAGAGTAGATGACGGCATTGAAGAGGCATATTCTTCGGGGACAACCTGCCTGGAAGTATGCCGGGATCACCCGCAGGAAGGGAAAAATGTTTTTGCGGCTGTAGTCAATGGACGGGAATGTGATCTGAACAGCGCGTTAAAGGAAGACTGCACTCTGACGTTTATTGATTTTGATACGCCTCGCGGCGCGAGGGTTTACCGCCACAGCGCCAGCCACATTCTGGCTCAGGCGGTAAAAAAGCTTTACCCGAAGGCCAAATTGGGCATCGGGCCGGCTATCGAACACGGTTTCTACTATGACTTTGATTTCGAGCAGCCTATTTCCGCCACTGATCTGGATCAGATCGAGCAGGAGATGAAAAAGATCATCAAAGAGAAGCTGCCGATTAAAAGGCGGGAATTGAGCCGGGAAGAAGCGGTTGCTCTGTTTGAAGAGAAAGGCGAGCAATACAAAGTCGAGCTGATTGATGAGCTGCCTTGCGGGACGCCCATATCCATATATGGGCAGGGGGATTTTATTGACCTCTGCGCCGGACCCCATCTGCCCCATACCGGGATGGTCAAAGCGGTCAGGCTGACCGGCCTGGCCGGCGCTTACTGGCGCGGGGATGAAAAAAACCCGATGCTGCAGCGTATTTACGGTACCGCTTTTCCTTCCCGGGAGCAGCTTGAGCGTCACCTGGATCTGCTGGAGGAAGCGAAGAAAAGAGACCACCGCAAGCTGGGCCGCGAGCTGGATCTGTTCAGTTTGCACGACGAAGGCCCGGGTTTCCCCTTCTTTCATAGCAACGGCATGGTTATTTGGCAGGAGATGACTGATTTTTGGCGCCATGAGCACCGGCGTGCCGGGTACGAGGAGATTAAAACGCCGGTTATTTTGAACCGGCAGCTGTGGGAGCAGTCGGGTCACTGGGACCATTACCGTAATAATATGTATTTTACCCGTATCGATGAGCAGGATTACGCGGTCAAACCGATGAATTGCCCCGGCGCGATGCTGGTTTACCGTTCCCGGATGCACAGCTACCGGGATTTTCCCCGCCGTATTGCCGAAATGGGCCTGGTTCACCGGCATGAACTGTCCGGTACGCTGCACGGTTTGATGAGGGTGCGCAGCTTTACGCAGGACGATGCGCATATTTTTATGCTTCCGGATCAGGTGGAATCCGAAGTGGCCGGCGTAATCGAACTGGTGGACCGCTTCTACCAGGTGTTCGGCTTCGATTACCGGGTGGAGCTGAGCACCCGGCCGGAGAAAGCGCTAGGCAGCGCGGAGATGTGGGACAAGGCTACGGCTATTTTGGAGAAAGTTTTGAACGGCAAGGGCCTGGACTATAAAATTAATCATGGCGACGGAGCTTTTTACGGCCCGAAAATAGATTTTCACCTGCAGGACTGTCTCGGTCGCAGATGGCAGTGCAGCACTATTCAGCTGGATTTCCAAATGCCGGAGAAATTTGATCTGTCGTATATCGGTGAAGATGGCCGGAAGCATAGGCCGGTGGTGATTCACCGGGTTGTTTACGGGGCGATGGAGCGCTTTATCGCTCTTCTGATTGAACATTATGCCGGGGCTTTCCCGGTTTGGCTGGCGCCGGTTCAGGCGGTGGTTATCCCTCTGACCGAGCGGCATCATGATTACGGCCACAAAGTGATGGCGACACTGAAAGAGAATTCGATTCGTGCGCGTTTAGATGAGCGCAGTGAGAAAGTCGGCTATAAGATTCGGGAAGCCCAGTTGAAAAAAATACCGTATATGCTGGTGGTTGGCGACCGGGAGGCAGAAGATAACCTGGTTTCGGTTCGGCGCCGCGAACAGGGGGACCAAGGGGCTGCTAAATTGGAAGAATTTGTTTCATCCGTAAAGCAGGAAATAGCAAGCA
>JAGXSR010000166.1 GCA_018333405.1 Dethiobacter sp.
AAGTCGGCACCCGGCTCGTCACCCGTGCCAATGGAAAGCTAAGTATTGCTTATATTGAAAGGTTGGTACGTGAACTGGCCGACCTGCGCAACCAAGGCCATGAAATCATACTGGTTTCTTCCGGGGCTGTCGGTGCGGGAATGGGCCGACTGAACTTGACGAAACGGCCAAATGCAGTTCGGAAAAAACAGGCCTGCGCCGCTGTAGGTCAGGGGCTGTTAATTCACATCTACGAAAAATTATTTTCAGAGTACGGTCAGGTGGTAGCGCAAATACTTTTAACCAGGGGAGATCTGATCAACAGACGCCGCTATATCAATGCCTGCAACACCTTAGTGACGCTTCTTGACTGGGGCGTGATCCCGATTATTAACGAAAACGATACCGTTTCCGTACAGGAAATCAAGTTTGGCGACAATGACCGGCTTTCGGCTCTGGTGGCGGGCTTGTGCGACGCAAATTTACTGATAATCCTGACTGATATAGACGGCCTATACAAAACCAACCCGCATATCGATCCGCAGGCGGCTATGATTCGAGAGGTGCGGCAGATCACCGCGGAGATTAAAGGATATGCCGGAAATTCCAGAGAAGAGCTGGCCACCGGCGGGATGATCACCAAGCTTCAGGCTGCGGAAATAGCTGTTAACTCAGGGATCGGCATGATCATTGCCAATGGGAAAGATCCAGCCGTTTTAAACAGGATAATTTGCGGTGAGAAAATAGGAACTTATTTCCACCCGGTAAAGCGCTTTTTAAACAGGCGGAAGCGCTGGATCGCTTTCGGCCGGGTGGAGCAAGGAAAAGTTGCTGTAGACGACGGCGCATGCAATGCTCTTTGCCGTGAGGGAAAAAGCTTATTACCGGTAGGGATAACGGAAGTGTACGGCTCTTTTAAAAAGGGAGAGCTGGTTGTGGTTGTGGACCGATTGGGACGCGAAATCGGACGCGGACTAAGCAATTTTTCTTCGGCGGAGCTGTGTAAAATTAAGCAGCGCCATTGCGCGGAAATTGCGGATCGGATCGGGCGGCATGCAGCGGACGAAGTAATTCACCGGGACAATCTGGTGATTTATAATGAAGAGGGACAGACCTTGATTTGAGGAGAAACCGACATATAATCTACGTGAGGTACAGTACATAAGTATAAAAGGTCTGATTTAGGGAAGAGGGACAGACCTTGATTTGAGGAGAAAGGATGTGTGGCAGTGTATTCCGAAGTGTTATCTAAAGCGCGGCTGGCCCGTGACGCTTCCCGTGTATTGGGGTCCGCCTCCACGGTCGATAAAAATCGTCTGCTTTTGATGATTACAGAGGCCGTGCAAAATGAGCAGCAGCGGATCATAGATGCAAATGAAGTTGACCTGGACAACCTGAAACAAAAAGACGGATATAGCGCCGCGTTCCATGATCGTCTTTTATTGACGGAACAGCGTATTGAAGCAATGGCAGAAGGATTACGACAGATAACCGCCTTAGAAGACCCGGTAGGAGAAGTAACGGGTATGCGTACCCGCCCTAACGGTCTGCTCATCGGACAGGTCAGAGTGCCTATGGGAGTAATCGGAATTATTTACGAGGCCCGTCCCAACGTTACTGTCGATGCGGCCGGTTTAGCTTTAAAGGCCGGTAACGCTGTCATCTTAAGAGGAAGCTCCGAAGCTATTCATTCCAACAAGGTCCTGGTGCAAATCATCCGCGAGCAACTGCTCAAATCCGGGTTGCCGGAAGATGCGGTCTGCCTGATCGAAGATACCGACCGCGCCGCCGCCCGTGAGTTAATGCGCTTAAACGGTCTGGTGGATCTGTTAATCCCGCGCGGCGGCAGATCTCTGATTAAGTCCGTGGTTGAGAACTCCACGGTTCCGGTAATCGAGACCGGAGCAGGAAACTGCCATGTTTATGTAGACGAAGGCGCCGATCTGGAAATGGCTGCCGCCATAGTCTTAAACGCCAAGCTGCAGCGTCCGGGAGTGTGCAACGCGATGGAAACATTGCTGGCGCACCGCGAAGCGGCGAAAGATTTCTTGCCGGCAGTGCTGCCTTTACTGCTTGAAGCGGGGGTGGAGATCCGCGGATGCCCGCGCACACAGTCCTATCATCCGGCGGTAAAAGAGGCTGTTCAGGCAGACTGGGAAACGGAATACCTGGATCTGATCCTGGCGGTAAGAGTGGTAGACAGCTTAAGTGAAGCGGTGGACCATATAAACAGCTATGGCACGATGCACTCGGAAGCAATTGTCACCCGCGATTATGATCGGGCCCGTTTATTCTTAAACAGTGTTGACGCCGCCGCTGTTTATGTCAATGCCTCCACCCGGTTTACCGATGGATTCGAGTTCGGCCTGGGAGCGGAGATGGGCATCAGCACCCAGAAACTGCATGCCCGCGGGCCGATGGGGCTGCAGGCTCTGACTAGCCTGAAATATATTATTTACGGTTCCGGGCAGATCAGGCCGTAATTCCGAAATATTAAGGAGGAGGCGTACAATGAAAAGATTCCGGGATGGCTTAGCTGCTGGCGAGATTATGCTTGTAGACACTACTTTGCGCGACGGCGAGCAAACCGCGGGTGTCGTTTTTTCCAACCGGGAAAAGCTGAGGATTGCCAAAATGCTTGATAATCTGGGTGTGCACCAAATTGAAGCCGGTATTCCGGTGATGGGTGGCGATGAAAAACAGGTGATCCGGGAGATGGTCGGTTACGAGCTGCAGGCCAGTATAATGGCCTGGAACCGGGCCAATGTGGAAGATGTACAGCATTCGCTGGATTGCGGCGTAGATGCCGTGGCTGTATCCATCTCGACATCCGATATTCATATCACTCATAAACTGCGCACCTCACGGGAATGGGTGCTTAAAAATATGACCAAATCCGTGGAATTTGCCAAGAAGTCCGGTGTTTACGTTTCGGTGAACGGAGAAGACGCCTCACGTAGTGATTTCGATTTTCTGGTAAAATTTATACAGGAAGGCAGGGCTGCCGGAGCGGATCGTTTTCGGTTCTGCGATACGGTGGGAGTGTTGGAGCCCTTCAAAACATACGAGGTGATCAGCCGGCTGATCGATGCTACCGGAATCGAAATCGAGATGCATACCCATAACGATTTCGGCATGGCTACCGCCAATGCCTTGGCCGGCGTCAAGGCCGGCGCCCGCTTTATCGGCGTAACGGTAAACGGCCTGGGGGAAAGAGCGGGAAATGCCGCGCTGGAAGAGGTGGCCATGGCTCTTAAATGCCTGTTTGACCTGCACCTGGGTGTTAATACCCGGGATTTTTTGAATTTGTGCGAGTATGTGGCCCGGGCTTCAGGACGGACGCTTTATCCTAGCAAACCGATCGTCGGAGCAAATACTTTTGCCCACGAGTCCGGTATTCACGCCGACGGCGTATTGAAAAATCCGTTAACATATGAAGTGTTCAGCCCTGAAGAGGTGGGTTTGGAAAGACAGATTATCATCGGCAAACATTCCGGGAGCAAAGCGGTCAAGATGAAATTTTTAGAATACGGCATCGACCTCTCGGACGAAGATGCAGACGGTCTGCTGGCAGTTGTGCGCAGCGTCACTATTGATTTAAAAAGACATCTTTTCGATAAAGAGCTGATGTATATATATGAAGATTATCTATATGAACGCAAGCAGCCGCGTGAAATAAGCAAATAATCAACATACGGATCATCTCCCGGTCTAACCGGGCAGGGAACTATCCGGAAACAGCGGATGCAGCGGGATCGGGGGAAATTTAGTGGAATCAAGAAACTGTATGCATAAAAAATACCTGATCCGCGAGTTTCGCCCTTCCGTTGATTTAAACGATGCCTACGCCTGTTATATCAGCAGCTTTTATCACACTGAGTGGCCTCTCGTGGATGGAGCCGACCATCAGTTTATAAAGGATAATCTTCTCCTCTTGCATTATTTGGGATCAAAAACTTTAGTAGCTGAAGCTGATGGGGGAGCGCGGGGGATTCTTGTGGGACTGCTTCGCCCTCGCCTTACTTTAGCAGGCCGCGCCTTAAAAGCGGCCGCAAAGATATTATATCGCCTGATCACAGGCCGCTACCGGATGAACACCCTCGCTAAAAAACACTGTTTCCAGCATGTCCGGGGTTTTTTACCCTACATTTTTCTTCATCCGTCCGGCGAAGCGGAAACCTTGCTTTTGATTTCTCAAAAAGAGTACCGCGGCGGTATCGGGAGAGCGCTGATGGATGAGTGGATTGAGGAAGTGCGCTCAAAAGGCTTACGGAACGCTACCGTAGGCACTGATTCCGCCTTGAGTTGGGATTTCTACGAGCGCTACGGTTACCAAAGGGTGAGGGAATTTAATTTTACGGCATATAAATATTCTTTGCCGGCAAAGAAAGTGAAGGGCTACATCTATTCGCTGGATATTGAGCAAGGCGATGCCCGGTAACCTGACTGCCGTCCTGGCCGGATCTTGTTTTTTTCTGAACAGATCAGGTAATATATAGGTATAAGATGATGAAAGGGGTGAGCGGGTATGATCCTAGACGATATTTTTTCAGCTTCGTTAGGCTTGCTGATCCACAGTAAAGAAAAAGCGGAGCAATTTATTGATTTTCTGGTGGAAAAAGGCGATATGCAGCGTGACGAAGCCGGCAAGCTGGTTAGCCGGTTAATGGAAAAAGGGAAAGAAGAAAAGGGACGTTATCAGGATCAGTTTCATAAAAAATTCGAAACTGTGATCAGGGACAATCTAATCACCAAAGAAGATTTTAACCGGCTGGAAGCAAAACTAGATAATATAATCGCTCTGCTGCAGAACAGGCAATAATGGTTTTAGGCTGGTTACCGATCAGGCAGCTGCGCTTCATTAAACGGTACCGCGAGATCTTGCGGGTCCTGGTTAAATATGGGTTCGCCCAGGTTCTGGCGCAAGTGAATATGTACGGAATCTGGGAGCGGTTTTACCGCAGGCGCCGGAAAAGCAGCGAAGAGCTGCCACACAGCCCTGAAGCGCGACTGCGCATGGCTTTGGAAGAGTTGGGGCCGGCTTTCGTTAAAGTCGGCCAACTTTTCAGCACCAGGGCTGATTTGCTTCCCCTTTCTTTTACCA
>JAGXSR010000167.1 GCA_018333405.1 Dethiobacter sp.
CTGTTAGTGCAGCAGATCAGCAACTCGGTTACCCACGCTGTTCAGGCTAACGCGGTGAATGAGGTTTCACTGCGCGCCCTGGGGGTGAAAAATTTCGATGTAGTGGTGGTGGCCATCGGCAACGATATGCAGGCCAGCATTATGGTCAGTATCCTTTTAATCGAGCTGGGCGCCCGTTATGTGGTGGCCAAGGCGCAGACGGAGCTGCATGGCAAAGTGCTGAAAAAGATCGGGGTCAACCGGGTGGTCTTTCCGGAGCTGGACATGGGGCAGAAGCTGGCGCACAGCCTGGTCGCCCATAATATCATCGACTTAATCGAGTTGTCCGAGGACTATAGCGTGGTGGAAGTTGCCGCCGCTGATGAAATGGTGGGGCAAACTTTAAAAGATCTTAACCTGCGGGCGCGTTTCGGAGTAAACATCATTGCCCTACGTTCTAAAAGCGGCGATACAAACATATCCCCGGCGGCGGATGATCGGGTCGGCGCCGGGGATGTCCTGGTGGCGGTAGGCGACAATAAATCCTTGAAGAAGATGGGGTGGATTTAAGCGTGACCCATCCTCCGATCTCTAGTCCGGACAACCCCTTGATCAAAGAGTATTTGCGGCTGAAACGCAGCCGCAAATATCGCCGATCCGCCGGCAAACTGGCTGTCGAAGGGCCTAATTTGCTGGAGCAGGCCCTGGCGGCCGGACTGCTTCCCGAAGCGGTGATCTATACAGTGGACTACGGCTGCGGGAAAGGAGCTCCACTTCTTTCCGCCTTACCTGGATCGGTAAAACAGGTTCAGGTGAGCAAGCCGCTTTTTGCCAAGCTAACCGCTACGGAAACGCCCCAGGAGGTGGCGGCGCTGATTCCCTTTCAGGAG
This sequence comes from Dethiobacter sp., assembly GCA_018333405.1. Classification (GTDB taxonomy): domain Bacteria; phylum Bacillota; class Dethiobacteria; order DTU022; family DTU022; genus JAGXSR01. Next base: position 870 of record JAGXSR010000167.1, read on the forward strand.
CCTGACCACGCGCAGTTCTTCTCTGTCCCGTTGAGCCTGGCCTTGTTTTTGGATCGCCTGCAGGATCCCGGCAATATGGGCACTGTGCTGCGTACTGCCGCGGCGGCGGGAGCGGAGGCTGTCTTTTATTCCCCGGGCAGCGCCGACCCTTTCAGCGCAAAAGTTTTACGCTCCACGGCCGGCGCCATTTTTAATATCCCGGTGGCCATGGCCCGCGAACCGCTGAAACTGCTCCGGGAGTTCAAGCGCGCCGGCATACAGATCGCCGCCGCCGCTCCTAGCGCGCAACACTACTACTGGAGCGCCGATTTTAGCCGGCCGACCCTGTTTATTATCGGCAACGAAAAAGGGGGGATCAGCCCCGAGCTATCCGCCGCCGCCGATATTTCCGTGAACATCCCCTTGACCGGCGGCCAGGGCTCACTAAACGCCGCTGTCGCCGCCGCCGTTCTGATCTTTGAGGCCATCCGCCAGCGCAGGAGCGGTTCCTAAATTTTTGACCGAAAAAGGGAGTGTGCTTTAGATGTTAACCCGGCTGGACGGTTTGGAACAGGAAGCCCGTGAGGCGGCAAGTTCTGCCGGCGATCTGCGGGAAATACAGAATCTGAGATTGCGCTACTTAGGAAAAAAAGGCGAACTGACCCTGATGCTTCGCGCGTTGGCGCAAATCCCCGCCGCAGAGAGACCAATGGTGGGTAAACGGGCAAACGCTTTGCGTGATACGCTGGAACAGCTATTTCAAGATCGGGAAGCGCATATTAAAAAATCAACAGCCGGATCGAGATGGGAGAGGGAGAGGATCGATGTGACCCTGCCCGGATATCCCTTCGCTCTGGGGCAGAGGCACCCGCTCACCATTGTCCTGGATGAGATTAAAGAGATCTTCATCGGTTTGGGCTTCCAGGTGGCCACCGGGCCGGAAATTGAAAGCGACTATTACAACTTTGAGGCGCTGAATATACCGGAGGATCATCCCGCCCGCGATATGCAGGATTCATTTTACTTTACGCGGAGATTTTTGCTGCGCACGCATACTTCGCCGGTCCAGGTGCGCGCCATGGAGATGCAGGCGCCTCGCCTGCCGTTGCGGATTATCGCGCCCGGTAAAGTTTACCGCCGGGATGACGACGCTACACATTCACCCATGTTTCACCAGGTGGAAGGGTTGGCCGTAGATCGGGGTATTACTTTTGCCGATCTGAAGGGGACGCTGCTGCTCTTTGCCCGGGAGATGTTCGGGCCGCGGCAGCGGATCCGGTTGCGCCCCAGCTATTTTCCGTTTACTGAACCCAGCGCCGAGGTGGATATCTCCTGTATCATTTGTGCGGGGGAAGGATGCCGGGTTTGCAGTCAAAGCGGCTGGCTGGAGATACTCGGCGCGGGTCTGGTTCACCCGCGGGTTTTGGAAGTGAGCGGATACGATCCGCGGGAGGCTACCGGGTTTGCCTTCGGTATGGGGGTTGAGCGTATCGCCATGCTCAAATACAGGGTAGATGATCTGCGCCTCTTTTTTTCAGGCGATCTGCGCTTTTTGAAGCAGTTTCGCTAAAAAAACAGATGCACAAGACAGTCCGCGAACCTGCCCGTACGGGTCAGCAAACAGTTTCTTTAGGACGGGAGGATTTTAAATATGCGCGTACCTTACAACTGGTTAAAAGAATATATCGATTGCCCGCTTGCGCCCCGGGAACTGGCCGAACGGCTGACTTCAGCCGGCATCGAGGTGGAATCGGTGGAACCTTTCAGGCCGCATCTGCCCCGGGTGGTTGCCGCCCGGGTTTGCGCGGTAAAGGCGCACCTCGGCAGCAGCAAGCTCTCACTAGTCACTGTGGATCCGGGCGGCGGGCGGATCAATGTTGTTTGCGGAGCGCCCAACGTGGCGCCGGGACAGATGGTCCCCCTGGCTCTCCCCGGCGCAGTATTGCCGGGCAACAGCCGAATCGAAACAGCCTTGATTTGCGGTGAACAATCCCAGGGGATGATCTGTTCCCCCCGGGAGTTGGGGTTGGACTTCGGCTTAAGCGCGGAAGAGGGCATACTGGTGTTAGACCCGGCTGCGGCAGCGGGAACATTGATCAGTGATCTGCTGGAATTCAGCGACTCTATACTCAGTCTTCATCTGACCCCTAACCGGGCCGACTGCTTGTCTCTGTTGGGGGTAGCTTATGAAGTAGCGGCGCTGACCGGCACTTTGATCAAGCTGCCGCCGCTTGATCTCATTGAAGGTGAAGAGAGCGTACATTACTCGGCTAGGGTCAGTGTAGCGGACCAGCGCTTATGCCCCCGCTACACCGCCCGGGTTATCCGTGATCTTCAAGTCGCCCCTTCGCCCTTATGGATGCAGATTAGGTTGTTGAAA
>JAGXSR010000168.1 GCA_018333405.1 Dethiobacter sp.
ACCCCGAAGATCAGGACGGCGAAGACTGGCGGCGGGTTTTTGCGGTCAATGTGCTGGGGGCGGTTTATACAATCAAATATATTGCCGGGCACATGAAAGATAAAGGCGGCGGATCTATAATCAATGTCGCCTCTGTGGCTGGGATCCGCGCCGGCGCCGGAACCAACGCCTACAGCGCCAGCAAAGCGGCGTTGATCAGCTTTACGCAAACCACAGCGTGTGACCTGGGGAGCTTTAATATCCGGGTTAACGCCGTCTGCCCAGGGCTCATCGAAACAGGGATGACCAAACCGGTTTTCGAACATGCCCGAGCTTCCGGTAAAGAAAGCAAGTTGGGCAGCCGCTGCGAGCTGAAGCGCTACGGCCGGCCGGACGAGGTGGCGGCGGTTATTTTTTTCCTGGCCGGTGACGCCTCCAGCTATATTACCGGCCAAGCTCTGCCGGTAGACGGAGGCAACACAGCATCGCTGAATATGCCGGGGATGAAGTATTAAATGATTATGGCAGGATTTCTGCTATGATTTACGAATATTTCTAAGGTGAGGAAAGGGAGGTGCGCGGCCTGTTGCTGAACACGGCACTGGTTATAGACGACAAACGCGGTATCGAGATCTTTCGCGTCTTGCAGCAGTGTCCGGAACTGGCTGTGGTCGGGGTGGCGGATCTGGCCGCCGATTTTTCCTGGCTGACGGAGGCCGAACGCAAGAGCTTCTTTATTGCCGGGGATGTGGACAAGGTTATTTTGCTGCCCGGCTTGAATGTGGTGGTGAATACGGCGGCGGATCCGTTTACAGACGGGCAGAGGCAGCAGATGCTGAACGGGGGGATCGAGTTGGTAAATGCCCCGCCCCATGGTTTTACCGCGGCGCTCTTGCGCTTTAAAGAGCAACTGCTGGAATCACGGCGGCTCAAAGGGGAGTTCTGGGCCGTGCTGAGCTCTGTTCAGGACGCCATCGAAGTCGTCGACAGCGGGGGAGTGGTTAAATACGTAAACCCTGCTTTCACCCGGGTTACCGGTATTCCCGAAAACAAGCGTGTCCACCGCAATATTTTTGAGGTTTCGCCCCAAGGCGCCCTGGCCCAATCGCTGATTCAGCAAAAACCGGTGACCGGATACCGCACCCGGGTCGGGGGAAGTGATGTCGAGGTTATCTCCAATGCCTCGCCGATTATTGTCGATGGGGAGATTACCGGAGCGGTGGTAGTTTTTCAGCCGGTCAGCGATATCCTGAAGTTAATGGATCAGCTAAAGCACAGCAATACAATCATTGAGAATTTGTATGCTCAGATTGACCAGATTGCCGGCAGCCACTGGAACTTTGATGATATGGTCGGAAAAAGTAAGATTTTTAGGGCTACGGTCGAGCTGGCCCGTAAGGCGGCGCGCAGTGACGCCCCGATTCTGCTCAGCGGTGAAAACGGCACAGGCAAGAATGCTTTCGCCCACGCTATACATAACTGCAGCTCCCGTAAGAGGCGGCCGATGATCTTGTTTGACTGCTCTACCTTACCTGAATCGCTGCAGGAGCTGGCGCTGTTCGGGTGTGAAAAAGGAGCTTTACCCGGCGTGCTCCATACCCGGCTGGGAAGGGTAGAGCTGGCTAACGAGGGCACCTTGTTTATAAAGGAAGTCAACTCGCTTAAAGCTTATTTGCAGGAAAAACTGCTGTTGATGCTGCAGGAGAGGCAGTTTAAACGCATCGGCGGTGACGAACCGATCCCGGTTGATGCCCGCTTTATTGTATCCGCCAACGGGGCGATCAAGACCGAGGTATTAAAGGGTTATTTCAGCGAAAAACTGTACCGCCACTTGAGTCTGGTTGAGATTGCCCTCCCTCCGCTGCGCAAGCGACTGGAGGACCTGCCGGTTTTGGTTCAGGAGATGCTGACCCGGCTGAACCGGAAGCTGAACAAACGTATTGCCGAAGTTTCCCCTCGGGCGCTGCAGGAAATGGCCGAGTATGACTGGCCGGGTAACTTAAGCGAGTTGAAAAACGCCATGGAGCGCTCTTTGGCGGTGGCCGACGGCAGTGTAATAGAGTATCATCACCTCGCGCCGTACATTGGGAAAAACGGTGCGCGCCAATCCCCGCAGTTTGAAGAGATCATGCCGCTGGATAAAATTGAGCAGATGATGCTTAAACTGGCCTTGGCCCGATACGGCGAAAGCCTGGAGGGGAAAAAGAAAGCGGCCCAGGCTTTAAACATCTCCCTGGCGACTTTATATAATAAGTTGAAAAAATATAACGATTTATAGTGGTTCGATGAAAACTTTCGACTACGTATCTATTGGCGAGACAAGGCGATGCGGGGGAGAGGCAGGTTGAAAGGAGGCCGGGCTGGGTGGACGAAAATCAGCGGCGGGAAAGCTTATCAAGGATTAGGGCGAACTGGGAAGACAAGGTAAAAAAGGCCTTGGTTAAAAACCCGGAGCGCAAGGAATTTAAGCTGGATTCGGGTCTGCCGGTAGGCCGGGTGTACGATCCTCTTGACTGGGAAGGAGCGGACTATCTGGAGCAGCTGGGGATGCCCGGGGAATACCCGTTTACCCGGGGCATTCAGCCGACCATGTACCGGGGGAGACTTTGGACCATGCGCCAGTATGCCGGTTTTGGCGCCGCGGAAGAGACCAACCAACGGTTCCGCTACCTGCTCAAGCAGGGGCAGACCGGTTTAAGCGTAGCCTTTGACCTGCCTACGCAGATCGGCTACGATTCGGACCACCCCCTGGCCCGGGGAGAAGTGGGTAAAGTGGGAGTGGCCATTGATACATTAAAAGATATGGAAATTTTGATGGATCAGATTCCCTTGGATCAGGTCAGCACCTCCATGACGATCAATGCTCCGGCGGCGGTGCTGCTGGCCATGTATATGGCGGTGGCGGAAAAACAGGGTGTGCCCGCGGATAAAATCAGCGGTACGATTCAAAACGATATTTTGAAAGAATATGTGGCCCGGGGGACTTATATCTTTCCGCCGCGGGAGTCGATGCGCCTGGTGGTGGATATTTTTGCTTTCGCCGGGCAGCAGCTGCCCAACTGGAACACGATCAGCATCAGCGGCTATCATATTCGTGAAGCCGGCTCCACAGCGGTGCAGGAGGTGGCTTTCACTTTAAGCAACGCCGTCGCTTATGTGCAGGCGGCTCTGGAGGCGGGAATGGACGTGGACTTGTTTGCGCCCAGGCTCTCTTTCTTTTTCAACGCCCATGTCAATTTCTTTGAAGAGATTGCCAAGTTCAGGGCGGCGCGCCGGCTCTGGGCCCGGATTATGAAGGAGCGCTTCCATGCTTTAAACCCGCGCTCGATGATGCTGCGTTTCCATGCTCAGACAGCGGGCTCAAGCCTTACCGCCCAACAGCCGGACGTGAACATCATGCGGGTCGCTTATCAGGCTTTAAGCGCGGTTTTGGGAGGCGCCCAATCTTTGCACACCAACTCACGCGACGAGGCCTTAGCCTTGCCCAGCGAGCATTCTGTTCTGCTGGCTTTGCGTACCCAACAGGTGATCGGCTGCGAGATCGGCGTTGCCGATACGGTGGACCCTGTGGGCGGCTCTTATTATCTGGAAGCTTTAACCGATCATATTGAGCGAGAGTCTTTGAAATATATAGGCAAGATCGACGATATGGGCGGCGCCGTGGCGGCCATCGAAAAAGGATATCTGCAGCGGGAGATCCAGGAAAGCGCCTATCGCTGCCAGAAAGAAGTGGAATCGGGCGAAAGGACGGTGATTGGGGTCAACTGTTTCACCGGGGGCGGCGAAGCGCCTATAGAGCTGCTGAAAGTAGATCCGATGGTGGGCGAGCGCCAGGTAGCACGCTTGAAAGAGACGCGAGCTGATCGCGACTCGAAACATGTATCGGCAGCGCTGCAGCAGCTGCGCCGGGCGGCCCAGTCCGGGGAAAATACAATGCCGCATATTCTGGAAGCGGTTAAAGCGTATGCCACCCTGGGCGAGATTTGCGGGGTGCTGCGTGATATTTTCGGTGAATACAGGCAGCAGATTACCCTGTAAAGGAGAGAAAACGCACCATGCACAATAAACCGATTCGGGTGCTTGTGGGCAAGATCGGCTTAGACGGCCACGATCGCGGAGCGAAAGTAGTGGCCCAGGCTTTGCGCGATGCGGGGATGGAAGTGATCTATACCGGCTTGAGGCAGACTCCGGAGCAGATTGTGGAGGCGGCGCTGCAGGAAGATGTGCAGGTGATCGGTTTAAGCATCCTTTCGGGAGCACATATGCAGCTTTTGCCGCCGGTGGTGGATCTGCTTAAGCGCCGCGGGGCGGCAGAGATCATGATCTTGGCCGGCGGGATTATCCCCCGTGATGATATCGCCTATTTAAAAGAAGTAGGCATTACCGAAGTGTTTACTCCGGGGGCCTCCACCCGGGCGATTGTTGATTTTATCCGTGAACAGCTGGAACTGACGAAGTAAAGGAGCTGTGCGCCATGATGGAAAAAATAGATCATATCGGCATTGCGGTGCGGGATATTGAGGCGGCGATGCAGTTTTACCGGGATTGCCTGGGGCTAAGCGTAAGCGGAGTGGAAGAGGTGGCTGAACAAAAGGTAAAAGTGGCCTTTTTCCCGGTCGGGGAAAGCAAAGTGGAGCTGCTCCAGTCAACAGACCCGGAAGGACCGGTGGCTAAATTTATCGAGAGCAGGGGCGAAGGAGTACAGCACATCTCCTTTCGGGTGAAGAATATTGAAGAAAAACTGGCTGATCTGAAAGCCAAAGGGGTGAGGCTGATTGACGAGAAACCGCGCTACGGCGCGGGCGGCGCCCGTATCGCTTTTCTGCACCCCAAATCGACCGGTGGTGTTCTGGTGGAGATCTGCGAACGATAAAAGGAGAACAGGACGGTGAAAAGAGAACTGTGTTGCAGTGTCATAAATGCGCGGCCGTAGTTAAGCAAGGTGCTGAAAAGTGCGGAAAATGCGGCGTGGTCCGTAAAAAAATGCTGGACGAAATAAAAAAAAGCTCCATCGGCATGGACGAGAACGTAGCGGCCGCCTCATCTTACGCCTTTTTGTTTTTAAGCGGGCTGTTTTTTCTGGCCGTCGAGCGCAAAAGCAGATTTGTCCGCTTTCATGCTCTTCAGGGAGCAGTGACGCTGTTTGTTGTCTTTGTAACAAATATCGCTCTGGCTTTTGTTCCCGGCTTCGGGATCCTGCTGGCCATTGTGCTTTGGCTGCTGAATCTTATCTTGATCGTCAACCTGTTTTTGAAAGCGCTATCCGGAGAGTGGTATATGCTGCCGGTAGTGGGGCGTTGGGCCTGGCGCTGGGCAACCGCGGAAAAGCCTTAAACCAGAGTTTAGTTTAATTTTAGGGAGGGTTCTGTACGTATGATCTGCTTGCGGTGTGGAGAAGATGTAAAAAAGGGATATCCGGAAGGGATTTGCCATTTTTGCGGCGCTGCCAGGCGCTATCCCGCCAGTAACGGCGGAGGCTCTACCTCTACCGGAATAAACGAGAGAACTGCAGCCCTCTTGTCTTACCTGGCAGGCTGGGTAACCGGTATCATATTCTTTGTTCTTGAAAGCAACAAGTTTGTCCGCTTCCACGCCATGCAGTCGATGATTACCTTCGGATCGATTTCCATATTGCTGATGCTGCTCGATATCGTTCGCCAAATTTTTTGGGCTTTATCCAAAACGGGGGTCGCCGTAGCGTTAGTCTTTTTTAGTCTGCTAGGACTTCTCTCCACCCTGCTCTGGATCGGTATGCTGATCCTCTGGGTTATCCTGATGGTCAAGGCGCACCAGGGCGAAACTTTTCAATTGCCGATAGCCGGGAAGATTGCCGAAAGACAGCTATAGAAGGCTGATCACAGTTAAAAGGATGGGCGCAGATGGATTATACTTTGCTTGACCGTTCCGACTTGGTTGACTACCTTTTTTACCCCCGTCCGGATAATCGAAAGCCGCCGCGCGGCTCTTTTGACTTAGAGGTGCTCGTCGAACCGGATTTGCCTGTTGTCTGCCGCGCGTTTCCGGGAAAGCCTGAACAGCCATGGATCCTGTATTTCCATGGCAACGGCGAAACGGCTGCTGATTATAATGAAATTGCCCCATACTATAACCGTCAGGGCCTGAGCCTGCTGGTAGCCGACTATCGCGGTTACGGCCTCAGCAGCGGAACACCGGACTTTAGCACCATGGTCAGCGACGCGCAGGCTATATTGAAAGCCGCGCGCTCCGAGCTGCCGGCCCGCGGTTACCGGCATGATTTCTGGGTTATGGGGCGCTCCCTGGGCAGCATTTCCGCACTAGAACTGGCCTTTCGCTTCCCTGAAGCTTTAAGAGGCGTAATATTTGAAAGCGGCTTTATCAGTGTGGCTGAGCTGGTAAACCATCTGGGGTTACCCTCTCCCGGGAATATGGTCGAGTTGGATCGGGAGTGCCTGAAAATGGCTGAAGCTGTTTTAATCCCCGCTTTGGTAATCCATGGAAAAGAAGACACCTTGGTTCCCTTAACTCAGGGGAAAAGACTTTATGAGCACCTGGGTTCAGTGAAAAAAGAGCTGCGTACAATCCCGGGCGCCGGACACAATGATCTGTTTTTAACCGGCAGGCGCGTCTACCTGGAAGCTGTGCTTAAATTCGTGGAGGAAACGTCATAAAAAGGGGATGTATCTAATGGTCGCCTTTTTTTAGTTTTTCAATCCCCGGCCTAAAGTGAGCCGGTTTCTGCCGCCCGCGCTTTGGCCCGGTCCATAAATTTCTTGGTCCAGGGGCATACGGCAATGCATATGCCGCAGATGGTTGATTCAATTTGCAGTGCGGCGGAATAGCCTTTGCCGGCCTGGTAGCATAAGGCGGCGCTGTAATAGGAATCTCTGGCCATACCCGCTTCCCAGTTCAGGTTCAGGATGGCCTGGACGGGGCAAGCCTGAACACAGAGGTCGCAATTTCCGCATAAGGATCTGTTTACAGGATCCGCTGTTTCAAAAACCGCGTCGGTTAAAACCGACGACAAGCGGAACGAGGCGCCAAGCTGTTTATTGATTAGCAGAGCCGACTTGCCGATCCAGCCCAGGCCGGCCCGGGTGGCAACCGTTTTATGAGGCAGCTCTGTAGAGAGCGTTAGTTTATCGAAATTTTCTCCGGTAGGCGCCTTGGGCACAGCCCGGAAGCCCTGATCGGCCAGAAAATCAGCTGCCCGCCGGCTTAAATTTGCCAGCAGGGTGTTTGCCCGCTTATATTCCTGATGGTATGGGTGATTAGGCCCTCCGGATATTGTATTAATGATTTGCGGATCCAGCGTGACGGCAATGGATAGGCCATAATCCAATCCTTGGCGCCCCTGTGCCGGCAAGCCGCGCAGATCGGCAAATCCAACCAGGGATGCTCCTTCCCGAAGGAGTATTTCTGACAGCTCAGATTGCATAGGGCTCAGCTCCGTTTACTTTACGATTAGGACCGACCATGAAATCATTAGTTCGACGTGCGAAGCGGCTTTACCTTTTCCGGTTTTAATTTTACATGAACCGATGAGGTAAAAGCGGCAGCCGCGGAAAGAAGGGATGGGTCTGTTCAATGCAGCGGTTATCCAGCTTGAGTTAAGCGATCTTGAGACCCGCGCGGACCGCTTTTTACGGGTGGAGAGGCGCCTTGCAGAAATCTGTGCCCGGCAGACTAGGCCGGACATAATTATGCTGCCGGAGATATGGGCTACGGGCTTCTTTAATTTTGAGCGCTATGTTTCAGAAAGCGAACCTCTGCTTGGCGAAACGTATACACGGATGGCGCCCTGGGCAGAAAAGCTGGACTGTTACTTTTTGGCCGGAAGCATTGTCGAAAAGGAAAAAGGGAGCTATTACAATACTGCGCTGTTGATTGGGCCCGGCGGAAACCTGGCCGGCAGCTTCCGCAAGATTCACCTTTTCGGCTACCAATCGGAAGAAAGCAAGATCCTTACCCCGGGCAGCGCTATCTTTACCTTAAAGACGGAATACGGTACCTGGGGCATCACTACCTGTTATGATCTGCGCTTTCCCGAGCTGTACCGCCGGTTGGTGGAGGCGGGAGCGGAGCTGTTATTGGTGGTAGCAGCCTGGCCGCTCTCCCGGCTGGAGCATTGGCTTTTGTTTAACCGGGTCAGGGCTTTGGAAAATCTGTGCTTCCTCGTATCCTGTAACTGTGCGGGTTCAATGAAGGGCAGCGCCTTGGGAGGAAACAGTATGGCGGTTGACCCTTGGGGAGATATTCTAGCCCGGGCCGGACGGGAAGAAGAAATATTATGCGTTGAACTGGATCTGAAAAAAGCAGCGGAAATCCGGGCGCAATTTCCGGCGCTGCAGGATCGCAAACTCTATTAAACAAGTTTAAATTATCTCTCGCAGGCGCAAACCCACTCTGACTGCCCCTTTCGAGCCTACCCGGAAAATACCCGACAGTTCCCTCTCCGTCCTGTGACGCCGCATGCGTTGGGTGGCGCGGCTATCCGGCAATAATGTCGCCATAATTTCACATATTTTGGCCATAGTTTAACCGTGATTTTCTGTTATGATCAGGAAGAGCAGGGATTAAGTTTGGAGGGATATTGGATGAAGTTAAACAAGAAGCTGATCATCTGGTTATCTGTTTTATTGGTTGTTCTGGCGCTTGGTATTGCGGGGATTACTCTTGCCGGCCGGTTCACCGAAGCGCAGCAAACTTCCGATCAGATCACGGTTGCGGTAGAGCGCGGAGATCTGGAAGTGTGGGTGAACGGGGACGGTATTGTGGCGGCAGCCGTTGAAGAAACGGTAAGAACACGGATCAGCGGATCAGTGGAGGCATATTTGCTGGAAGACGGCAAAAATGTTGTCGCCGGTGAAAAGCTGGTCAGCTTAGAGTTTCAGGATTTAAGCCTGCAGATTGAAAGAGCGGATCTGGATCTGCAAAGGCTAAAGCAGGAGCTGGAGAATCTGGAAGATGAAGATACTGATGCCGGCGTCTTGTCGCCCGGCGCAGGTGAGATAACCTGGTTGGTCAGAAAGGGCGATTGGGTGCAGCGGGGTATGGCCATAGCTATACTCCAGGAAGGGGATAATGGGGCATTTAACGGTGAGGCAGCCGCTCCGGTGGAGGTTAAAGCGCCGATTAGCGGCACGGTTACCGCTATTAAGGTGCAAGAAGGCGAGTTGGTGATAGCAGATCAACTGCTCGCCGAGATCGAAGATCTGGACCGTTCCGACCAGATCGAGCAACAGATTCCGTTGAAAGAGCTGCAGATCAGGCAGGCCAGTCTGGAGCTGACCGATCTCCAAGAGCAGCAACAGGAAAACCGGGAGTACAGCCTGATCACCGCCCCGATTAGCGGCACCGTCGTTTTGCCTGAACCGAACAATGTCGATGTGGGGTCGAATCT
>JAGXSR010000169.1 GCA_018333405.1 Dethiobacter sp.
AAGTTCCCTCACCCTGGCCCTCTCCCGGAGGGAGAGGGGATTTACAGGGTAGATTTAGCGGTATATCTAAACTATAGTATACGAGGAGATATGGGGATGGATAAATACGATCTTTTTGCAGAAATGAAAGCGGCGGTTTTAGAAGGAGAAGTCGAAGCTGCCGTGGATCTTTCCCGGAAGGCAATAGCCATGGAGGTTCATCCGCTGGAATGTATCGAACAGGGTTTTGTGGCCGGTATGAATGAAGTGGGCCGTCTGTTTGAAGAAGGGGATATGTTTTTACCGGAGCTGGTCGCCGCGGCCGAAGTGATGAAAGCTTCGCTGTCGGTATTGGAGCCGGAGCTTAAGAAGCTGCAGGTGACCCGGAATATCCCGGGCAAGGTAGTGATCGGCACCATGTACAACGATATTCACGATATCGGCAAGGATATGGTCGCTTCCATGCTCACCGCGGCCGGATTTGAAGTATATAATCTCGGCGTTAATGTGCCCGCCGCTACTTTTGTCAGCAAGGTCAGAGAGATTCAACCGGATATTCTCGGTCTTTCCGCCCTGCTGACCACCACTATGCCGGAGCAAAAAAAGGTGATCGAGGTATTGGAAAAAGAAGGTTTGCGCGAAAGTGTAAAGGTGATCGTGGGCGGAGCGCCGATCAACAAAGAGTGGGCCGACTCTATCGGCTCCGATGGTTTTGCCGAGAATGCGATTGAGGCGGTCAAGGTGGCCCGGAGACTGGTTGAGAAACGGTAAACAGGCAGGGAGTGAGAAGTGAAAAAGGAGAGGTGAGAGAACAGATGGATAAATTCTCCTTTAAGGGCCAACCGAAGCTGCGCCTTTTAACGGACGAGCAGATCCGGTTGATGCACGAAAAGGCGCTCTATGTTCTGGAGCATGCCGGTGTAAAATTTGAGTCGGATGAAGCGCTAAAGATATTGCATGAGCATGGCGCTCAGGTTGATTTTAATAAGCATGTGGTCAGATTTAAACCGGATATGATCAATGAAGCCGTGAAGAAGGCACCGTCCTCCATTCAGCTATACAGCCGCGACGGGGAGCCCGCGGCCTTGCTCAGCGGCAACCTGGTCCATTTTGACCCCGGTTCCGCCGCGATTAAATTCATGGAGTCCGACGGCAAAACAGTGCGTAAGTCGGAAGCCCGGGATTTGGCAGCCATCTCCAGGGTTAATGATGCCCTGGGCAATATCGCTTTACAGTCCACTTCAGTGGTTTGCTACGATGTGCCGAAAATGATCGGGGACAGCTACCGGCTGTATACTCTGCTGAAATGTTCTCCCAAAGCGATTATTACCGGGGCGTTCAGCGTGCACGGGATAGCTCACATGCGGGAGATGCTTGCCGTGATGGCCGGCGGTTACGAGCAGCTGAAGCAAAAACCGATCGCTGTTTTTGATATCTGCCCATCACCTCCACTGAAATGGACTCACATCAGCTCCCGGAATATTATCGACTGCGCCCGTTTTGGCTTGCCTCTGGAGACTGTTTCCATGCCTATGCCCGGCGCAGCTTCACCGGCTACTCTCTCCGGCTCTATCCTGGTGCATACCGCAGAAACCTTAAGCGGTTTAGTCCTGGCCCAGTGTGTTAGCCCGGGGACCCCGGTGATCTACGGCGGAGCGCCGGTGCACTTCGATATGCGCTTCGGGACCACCCCGCTGAGCGCGATGGAAGCGACCATGATTGCCGCCGCTTATGCTCAGATGGGTAAATATTTCGGCCTGCCCACTCATACTTACGCGGGCTTGAGCGATGCCAAGGTAATCGATACTCAGGCCGGTCTGGAGACGGGCATGAGCGGGGTTGTGGCTCAGCTGGCCGGTATCAACATGATCTCGGGCGCCGGCGCCCTGGATTTTGTCAGCTGCATCAGCCTGGAGAAACTGGTCATTGATAACGAAATCTGCGGGCTGGCCCTGCGCCTGGATCGGGGCGTTGATTGTTCCGAGGAAGCGATGGCTGCCGAGTTGGTTGCCCGGCTCGGTCCCGGCGGGGATTACCTGACCACCGATCACACCTTCGCCTGGTTTAAAAAAGAACCCTATACACCCTCCCCGGTAATCGATCGCCGCGACCGCAACAACTGGGTGACCGAAGGCGGGAAAGATACTTTTACCCGTGCCCGGGAGCAGGTCGAAGCGATACTAAAGAGTCACCAGCCCAAGCCTTTAGACGAGATCAGGGCTAAAGAGCTGGATCGGATCACCGCGGCCATTGCCGGCCAATTTAACATTTCCGGTCTTCCACTGGGACCGGTGTAACCATAATAAAGGGCGGCGGGCAGTGCGGGAATTCTTTTGTTTTTCCCGCACTGGGCCGTGCCCCATCGCTTCCCGCATGTTTCACCTTTGCTTTTGAAATAATAAGTGTATGGATATACTTTCAATGGATCATCTGATCAATCCGCGGCTCGCGCAGGTGGATCTGCTGATCCAAAAAACTCTTCGCTCGCCAACCCGTCCCCTGCAGGAGATGGTGGATCATTTACTGTCCGGCAACGGAAAAAAAATCAGACCGATGCTGGTTTTGCTCACCGGAGCGCTTTTTGACTTAAACGGCCCTTCTTTGCAGAATGCAGATTTAATTAAAACAGCCGCTTCGGTTGAGCTGATCCATACTGCCTCTTTGGTGCATGACGACATTATAGACGGCGCTGATCAGAGAAGAGGGTCTGTAACTCTGCATAAGCGCTGGGATACCCTTTCGGCTGCGCTGCTCGGAGATTATCTGCTGTCTATGGCGTTTAAACTTCTCAGTAATTGTGAGCGAAGCAGTATATTGCTCCCCTTAATGGGTCGGTCTGTGGAGTTACTGTGCCGTGGCGAAACGATGCAGATTGATAAATCTTACGATTGTAGTATAAGCGAGCAGGAATATTACCGCTGCAATTACCTGAAAACTTCCCAGTTTCTGGCGGCCTGCTGCGAAGCCGGCGGCATATCATCCGTTGCCTTTCCTTTGCCTTTTGAACAGAGTAAAGCTTTGCGTGAATATGGTTTTAATCTGGGACAGGCTTTTCAGATTGTGGATGACATTCTTGATTTTTATGATCAAACGGGTCGACTGGGAAAACCGGTATGGGTTGACTTTAACCGGGGTGTAATTACATTGCCCCTGATCTGCCTGCTGCGCAAAAGCGGGCGCTTCCGGGCTTTGCTGGAGGCTGTTTACTGCTGTCAGGGCGTCGTATCTCCACACTTAAAAGAGCAGCTGAAACAGGCGTCCAGGGAGTGCGGCGCTCTTGAGTATTCTATCCGCCGGGCGGAGCAGGCCAAATTATTGGCGCTCAGGTCGCTTAACGCAATGCCGCAAACCCCGGTCCGCAGCATTATGTTTAAGATTGCAGAATCTGTTACCGCGCGTATCGCTGATATCCGTTGAATGCCGGCGCCGGCGTTAATAATCGTTGCCGCTCTGCCGCTAAAATTAGTTGATCGGTCAGTTGCTC
>JAGXSR010000170.1 GCA_018333405.1 Dethiobacter sp.
TTTTGCTTAAAGCCAGTCCCAACCGGGAGACGCCGTCTTCTCCGACAGCCCGGTAAAAAATGTACACATCCCCATTTATCCGGATGGCGCCGCAGTTCAAGACGTATTTGGATTCCCAGTCGTGATCGGCGATCGGTGTAAGGATGGGGTTGTAGGGGGAGCGGACCAATTTGCCTGCGGGCGGCATCTCCCATTCCATGCTCTGTTCGGCCACGATCTCTTTATCGTCAGGAGGGGTGCCCAACAGCGTTGCCGCCAGGTTTTCACTTTCCCGGCCCTGGCCCATAAGTTCCGTGATTTTGGGGAAAATGTCCCTGCGGTTTCCGCCTAACTGTTCGTAGCAACGGTAAAATAGCTCAGTGTTGAACCATCTTCGCTCGACCATGAGTGACAGCGGAGTAGGGAAACCTTTGCCTCCTTTGAAGCTGAAGCTGGCCCAACTCCACAGGGAACAGGTAATAAAGAAGCCGTCGGGGAGCGTTATCCCCAGATGGTACGCTGAAGCCATAAGCGCCAGCAGTTTTTGAAAATGTTCAGCGTTTTCGCCCATGTCCTGACCGGCGATGGACAGCAGTTTATCTTTAAGCAGCTGCTGTTGGATGTTTTCAAATAGACTGTGCGCGGAAAATGTGTGGAACCCGGAGTGCTCCTCAATGGAATTAACTACCTTTTGGCCGAATGATCTGTCCGGGTTACTCTTGAATGATTCCCAGATAATACCGAATTGCTCAGACTCAATGATATTTTTTAGAGCTACAGTCAGGAAGCGGGTTTTGGGAAAACTGCCGCCGCTGCCCCGGCGCAGGGTGCTGATCACCACCCGGCTGGTAAGGTGATTCAGCGAGGATGACTCCCGCATCCCGGTCAGAGCAGGAAAATCCATGTAGTTGACAATCAGGGGGCGGATGGGGGAAAGCTCAAAATGTTCCGGCCGCAGCTGTTTGCGCAGCCATTCGGTATTCCAGGCGCTGTAACGAGCCGGTTCGGACCAAGTGGAGAGAGCCAGGACATCTAAGGCGTTGTGATCGGTCAGCAGCTCGTCGGTATCACGGTATCCCCAAAGGGTGATTAGATCGCGTGGCGGTTGTTCCCGCAACAACCGGGCTGCCGTTTCTTCTTTCAGGGAAAAGCTCCGGGGGTTAGGATAAAGCTGAAATATCTTCTCCGCCACCAGCCGGAGGTTTGACTCAGTGTGCAGGTCGCCGGGCAGCAGGATAGTTTCTAGGCCTTTTTCCGTCTCTGCGATCAGTCTGCGGATAGAGTGCCCCAGTTTTTCTGAGCCGGCCGCCGGCGAAAGGTTAAGTTCACGCCGGGCAAAACCATCAAATTCTTCCTTATATTCTTTGAGCAGCCGCTCGTAAATGCCGGATACGTGGGCGCTTTTGCCTGAAGGTGACCGGACAAGGTGAGGAAGGATGATCGGCACGCCAGGGATATATTCCCAGTAGGATATCTCCGGCAAAAAAGGCTGCAGGGCTGCTTTGTGGTGCAGCCATTTTTCCAAAAAAGAGGAGCGGCGACCGATGAAAATATCGGTCTGGTTACTCAAGCTGTTTTTAGCGTTAACGGGACAGGTCACAGCGTTGAGAGGGGGGCTATAGTCAACAGAACAGTGGGCATGGGCTGAGATCTCGCTGATATAACCGGCCAGCCTCCCTTCAAACAGAGGGATGAGGCTGCTGACCAGATCCCCTTTATCCAGGCGCGGGATAAAATGGTAAGCAATGAGCGACTCAAATACCAACTGGGCCCACAGACCGGCTGGAAATATGAATTCGTGATCAGCGCGGCCCGCCGTTTCTCTTAACTGGGTAACCAGCTCCTCCGAAAAAATACGCGACCAAACCGCTTCGGAGTAACGGGTATAGCCCCGCTTGAATTGGTTAAGATGCGGGCGTGGATCTGACGCAGGCTCCTGCAGGGAAAGGTCGCCCCTGGGGCCAAAGGTGAGCGGGGAGCGTACAGCCTGCGGTCTGGTTTTCCATAAATCCGGATTTTTGCCGATGGCCTGGAAAAGAGCGTGGACTGTCTGTCCAAAGATATAGTTGATGGCTACGGGCAAGGTAATTTTTGGCTTTTGCCCCAGATAGACCTCGGCGATATCTGTGTTCAGCTCCAGAGCGTGCTCAACAAGCCAGTAGTCGATGCCGTAATCGTAGATCTCCGGCGACCAGTTGGGCGCCTCCTCGATTAGGGCGGAGAGCAGGGTGCTTGATATAGTCATTCCCGCTTCCGGGCAGCCCTTAAGCTCAATGTTGTATAAAGCTGCCAGTAAAGGATAGACCAGGTGATCGCCAATGGTATTGGTGAGCAGGGATGATTTGAAGCGCGGCAGCACGAGCGAAACGTGCCTGTCCCGTACCGGCTGGTACATCAGCTTAATCCAGTCCGGCGTCAAACCTTCGGGTGAGTCTTCGCTTTTAGCTGTCAACAGCTTGGGGTCGAGAATAAGAAGATCAGCGGTCAGCCTGTCGGCCAGATCAAGCAGGCAGCGCACAGCCCATCCCCGACCGGATAAACCCTCTCCAAGCGGGGCGACCAGCACGCGCTCTTCCTTGATCCGACGGCAGTTCTTAAACGGCTCCGCGGCGGAGACGGGAGGGCTTACCACGCAGATCACAAGTCCTCTCAGCTCCGGGTAAAACTTATCCAGCCCTGCTTCCAGCAAGGATATAATGTTTTGCGCGTCTTCATTTATGCCCGCAAAGGGAATGCCGATTACCAGTTCGATTTGGTCAGGAGTGGCAACCTTATCCAGTGCAGCGGACAGCGAATCACGGTAAGCGCTTTCTAGTTCCGACATTTTTCCTCACCTCTGCTGTCTAATTCGACTGTCGGGAGTAAATTCCTTTAATTTATTATAAAATCAAAACAATGGAAAAGATGTATGTTATAATAATATTGGTATTATGCTTATTTAATCGGCGGAAATCAGCAAAAATTGTTGAAAAATTATAGCTTTGTGTAATGTATAGCGCCGCTTAAACTCTGTTTGAGGAGGGGTATTCTGTGCTTTTAGAGTCTTTTAGTCCGCAGAAAGTAAAAAAACGGCTACGGATCGCTTTTGCAGGCAGTTGTCTGCCCAGAAAATGCGGGATTGCCACCTTTTCCGCCACCTTGAGCCAGGACCTGGAAGATCTGCTGGGCCGGGGCGCGGCAAGCTTCGTGGCCCTGAATAACGGTCAGGATTATGATTACTCTCCCGCGGTGATCTGTCAGATCGAGCAGGAAAACCGGGAAGACTACCGCCGCGCCGCGGAAGTGATCAACGCCTCCGCGGCTGACGTGGTGTCGCTGCAGCATGAATTCGGTCTATTCGGCGGCCCTGACGGAAACTATATCGTCGATTTTCTAAGCGGTCTGCAAAAACCGGTGGTAACCACGTTGCATACCGTCTTAGCGCAGCCCAGCCCTGGCCAATATAAGGCTTTTGTCGAAGTGGCCGCCTTTTCCAAGGCTTTGGTGGTTATGAATAAAACAGCAATGGCCATAATGACCGATAAATATGATCTCCCCAGGGAAAAAATTTATCTGATCCCGCACGGTGTGCCGGATTTGTTTTTTATCGATCCCATTTTTTATAAGCACAAGATGAACCTAAGCGCCCATTTTGTTATTCTGACTTTCGGTTTTTTAAGCCCTAATAAAGGGCTTGAAGTTGTGTTGCAGGCTCTGCCTGCCGTGGTGGAAAAGCATCCGGAAACCCTGTATATTGTGCTGGGCATCACTCACCCGGTAGTTCATAAGAACCGCGGCGAAGAATACCGGGAAAGCCTGATCGAGCTGACCAAGCGATCCGGCCTAGCCGATCATGTGCTGTTTGTGAACGAATTTGTGGATGAAGCTGTTCTAAACAGTTACCTGGGCGCAGCCGATTTGGTGGTTTGCCCTTATCATTCGGAAGCTCAAATCTCAAGCGGTGTATTAAGCAGCGCGCAGGGTATGGGCAAGGCGATTATCGCCACACCTTTTTTACACGCCAGGGAGGCTCTGGCCGGAGAGAGGGGACTGCTGGTCAACTTTAATGACCCGCCTGGTTTATCAAAAGCCGTTCTGCGCTTGCTCGAAGATGAGCCAAAGAGAAAAACTATGGAGGGTCTGACTTATGCCCTCGGACGGCAGATGGTCTGGGGCAGGGTTGCCGATCAATACCTTGAAGTTTTTGAAAAGCAGGCGGCGCGTGCTGTAAAGGGGGAAAGAGGTCAGAGGCGTTTGGATACCTTGCCGCCAATCAATCTTCACTACCTGAGGATGTTGACGGACGAAACCGGTGTTGTCCAACATACTAATTACGGTATCCCGGATTATGCGCATTACTATTCGGCCGACGACGCGGCGCGGGCTTTGGTGGCCTACGCTCATTATTTTAACCTTTTCATGGACGAATCGGTTTTGCCACTGGTGGACAGGTGCCTGGCTTTTTTAATTCATGCCCGGCAGGAAGGCGGCTGGTTTTACAACTATATGAATTACCGGAAAGAGTTTCCGATCCAGGAGCTGAGCCAGGATACCTTCGGCCGCTGTCTATGGGGACTGGGCTCCATGGCTTTGCTCATCAGGAACTGTGATCAGCGCCAGCTGGCGGGGGATCTGCTGGAGGCCGGTCTGGCTCAGTTGAGCCGCCTTTCCTATACGCGCCCTCAGGCCTACAGCGCTTTGGGTTTGGCCGCACACCTGACGCAACATCCCACAGCGGAAGCAGTGAAGACAGGTTTGCGTCTGATCGCCGATCAGCTGCTTAACAGCTACCGTGCAAACTCTGCCCCTTCCTGGCAGTGGTTTGAAAAATTTCTGACTTATGACAATGCGCGTCTTCCCCAGGCTCTTCTGTTGGCTTATACCCACTTGGCGGAACCTGCTTACCTGGACGTTGCCCTGAACTCTTTGGATTTTCTGATCAGGGTTCAGTACCATGACGGATACTTTGATCTGATCGGCAACCAGGGCTGGTATGTACAGGGAGAGGAAAAAGCCCTGTTTTGCCAACAGCCTCTTGATGCCGGCGCTCTGACCGAGAGCTGTCTTCTGGCCTGGGAAATCAGCGGACAGCAGAAGTACATAGAGATGGCTTATGCCGCTTTTCAGTGGTACCTGGGGCGTAACCGGCTGAATAAAGCTTTATATAACCCGCTTACCGGCGCCTGTGCCGACGGTTTGGCCCCGGAAGGGCCAAGCAAAAACAAAGGCGCCGAACCGATTATCTCTTTTTTGCTGGCGCAGCTCGCCCTTTACCGCTGGGAGCTGATCGGGCGCTTTAGCTAGATTGAAAGGAGCTGCCGCATGGGAAAATTGTGTTTTGGTTTGGAGGAGAAAGTATTTGTGGTCACCGGGGGGAGCAGAGGAATCGGTCTGGAGTTGGCCCGGCAACTCCTGCTGCAGAAAGCGAGGGTGGTGATCTGCGGCCGCAAGCAGGAAGGGCTGGAAGCAGCCCTGGCCGACATTGATTCAGGCGGGGATATACTGGCGGTAGCAGCCCATATCGCCCGGGAGGAGGAGGTGCATAACCTTTTTGAGCAGACCATGAGTAGTTTCGGGCGGGTCGACGCACTGGTCAATAACGCGGGTATGAACTTGCTTACACCTTCTGTGATCAGCGCGGGTCCAGCCTCCTGGCAGAAAATTATTGACTCCAACCTGACCGGAACCTATCTGTGTTCTGCGGCAGCGGCTAAAATCATGAAGAAGCAAGGCGGAGGTAAAATAGTCAGTATTACTTCAATCGCCGGCCGGCAGGCGGCGCCTGGAATGGGGATCTACGGGGTGGCTAAGGCCGGGATCGAGATGTTGACCAAAACTCTGGCCGCGGAGCTGGCTCAGGATAATATTCAGGTCAACGCGGTGGCCCCGGGTATGGTTAAAACGGGATTCAGCAAACCGTTCTGGTCCGACCGGGAAATTTATGAGCAAATTGTGGCCAAAGTTCCCGCGGGGCGCCTGGCTGAACCGCTGGATGTGGTCTACCCGGTTCTATTCCTTTGTTCCGCAGGAGCGGGCTTTATTACCGGGCAGACCTTGTGCGTCGACGGCGGGGCTACAGTCATCTGACCCTTTTTTTCGATTTCAACCACAATATTTTTCGTGCGCAGCCTGAAACGGGCTGCTTTTTTTAATCTGTTTTTTATTGCCTGATTCCCCGAGGTATCCGCACACCACTTCAAGTTGCAAGAATTCATGGCTCAAATACAGTGTTTCCGCAGCAACATTTGCAGGGAAAAGTTTAGCGGCAGCGTCAAATATGCAGATTAAGGTTAGCCGGCTGCGCGACATAAATACTTGGAGAGTGTCAAAAAATGACGAGGCTGAATATGATCATACAGAGCGCATCTCGCCCTCAAGATCCAAGCCGCCGCGCACTGCCGGATTTTGAGGGCCAAGAGGCCAATAATCTAGCTATGTTTAAGGAGGAATATGTATGATACTGGAAAACACGGTTCTTTATCTGTTTATCACAGTAACCGCGGCAATCGTGGTTGATACCGTACTTGGTGTAATCAAATCGTTTAAAGCCGACTATGATTCCTTCGATATCCGTCTGCTGCCTAAGTTTTTAGCCACCGGCATTCTGCCCTATGTCGGGGGATTAGGGATCATTGCGCTGGCCGCTCAGTTTATTGGGAAACCATATACCGTCTTGT
>JAGXSR010000171.1 GCA_018333405.1 Dethiobacter sp.
GTGCTTTTTTTGGCCGTGACATTCGTAAAGAAAGATGGCAGTGTGCTTGACTTCAGGATATTAAAAAATATTTCTTTTTTAACAGGCAACATAGCAAACATGCTTCTTATGGGGTTGCTATATGGTACGATAATGGTTAAAATTTTTTACCTTCAATGGCTTATGGGCTTCACACCGATATATGCCGGGTACTATCAAGCGGTGCTTGGGGGTTCAATGACGATCTTCTCGGCTATCGCGGGAGTTTTGACTGATAAAGTAAATCCCAGATGGCCTGTAATATTCGGTTTGCCTGTTTGTTTTTGTGCGTTGCTCATGGCTTCGCGCCTTTCCCTTTATAGCGATATGGAAAGCATTTTGACTATAGGGGTGCTTTTAGGCGCAGGTCTTTCTTTTGTTGTCGTGCCCATTTCAGTGACTGTTTTTGCGTCAATAAACCGTAAAGATATGGGCGCCGCGTCAGTTCTCAACAGCTATCTTATGGTTATAAGCGGCAGCGTGTCATTAGCGCTAGTCACCAACTTTTTGATGCACAGAATAGAAGTGAACTCCGTTTATCTTGCCGGTATAGTAACTGCAGACAACCCGGCTCTGGCGCAAGCCGCTTACGCAACCAATCTTGATGTCGCGCTGCAGGCTGCATATGGTCATATGATGAGGCAGAGCGCGATGTTTGCCTTCAATGATGTCTGGTATCTTTTAGCCTATGTTTTTATATTGCTGATTATGTATCTGCCGTTTATGAAAAAAGCCAAGATAGAATAAAGAAGTTTTTAAAAAACCTGACGATAATCTAAATTGTAATGATTGAATGAAGTAATTAACTGATCTTATCGGCTTTCGGCGCCTTCTTCTTTTTAGTCATAATTCCCCATTAAAGCAAATTTATCCTTAAATAATTAAATTTATATAATAAAATTAGCAGGAATGAGGCTAACTTTGTCGAATTAATGTTACCTGTCCATTAAATTATGTTAAGTAATCTTCAGGAAAGGCCATAAATCGATGATCGAAGCCAAAGAGTTATATCACCAGTATGATAAGAACGGTGAATACGTCTTACGTGCTCTCAATTTTACCATAAACCGCGGCGAATTCGTATTCGTAATCGGCCAGAGCGGTGCCGGGAAGTCCACCTTACTTAAGCTGTTGATCCGTGAAATAGCGCCCAGCAAGGGCAGTTTATCTATTTTAGGGCAGGATTTGGCAAAACTGCCCCGGCATAAAGTTCCGTATTTACGTCGAAATATCGGTATGGTTTTTCAGGATTTTCGCCTGTTGGACGAGCGTACCGCTTTTGACAACATTGCTTTTTCCATGCGGGTTACCGGCGCTTCCAACAGCGATATAAGGAACCGGGTGCCCCATGTCTTGGAGATGGTAGGATTGGCGGATAAAGCCGGAGCAAGGGTTCGTGACCTTTCGGGAGGCGAACAGCAACGTGTGGGACTGGCCCGGGCCATTGCCAACCGGCCGGCGCTGATCGTCGCAGATGAACCGACGGGCAATCTGGATCCGGACACCTCGCTGGAGATTATGAATCTGCTCCGGAATATCAACTTCCGCGGGACGACTGTGCTGATTGCCACTCATGACCGGGAAATTGTCGATCGCTTAAAAAAGCGGGTCATCTGCCTGGAAAAGGGGAAGATCGCCGGAGACGAACAGAAAGGGGTGTATGCCCGTGCTCTTTAACGGCTTTATTTATGCCTGGGCTGAGACTTTCAGAAGCCTCTACCGGAATCGGTGGTTGAGTATCGCCTCTGTGGGCGTGGTGGTAGCCACCCTGTTAATGCTGGGCGCTTTTATGATCGTCAGCCTGAATATCACTTATATCACCGACACAGTAAAAGATCAGGTGGAAATTATCGTTTATGTGGATGAATACGCTTCGTCTGAAAGCAAAGAGCAGCTTAGAGGTGCGCTTAACGCCCGGGGCGATCTGGCCGAGGTGCGCTTTGTATCCCAGGAAGAAGCGCTTATGCGGCTACAGGATCAACTGGGCAGTCTGCTTGAGGGATACGATCTGGCCGAGGAAAACCCGTTGCGCGATTCTTACGAGATCCGGACGGTAGTGCCCGAGTCTGTCAGTGCTATCGCTTTGGAGCTGGAAGATTATCCTGCAGTGGGATCTATTTTCTACGGCCGGGGGGTTGTCGAAAACCTGTTTGCCGTAACCCGGGGTTTGCGGCTGGTGGCGCTGGGTTTAATGGTGCTGCTGGCGTTTACCGCTGTATTTCTGATTGCTCATACTATAAAACTGACTGTCTATATCCGTAGCCGGGAAATTATGATCATGAAATACGTTGGCGCAACCAACTGGTTTATCCGCTGGCCTTTTATTCTGGAAGGGATGACCCTGGGTTTGATCGGCGCGCTTTTCCCTCTTGTTGCCTTGTACTACACCTACCAGTTTTCTGTGGAATGGGTTTTGTCCAATAATTTGCTGTTTTTAAGCATGATTCCGGTATCGGCCATTATGCCTGAATTGGTAAAATATTTAGTCCCCTTGGGAACGGGCTTGGGTATCCTCGGCAGCAGTTTTTCCATGGGGCGCTTTCTAAAAGTATAGATAGAGAAAAGCTCATCAGGGAGGAAAATAAAATGTTTTATCGCCATTACCGTTGGTTGTTGTGCCTGGCCCTGCTTTTGTTCCTGTCGGCATCCGCGGTGTTGCCGACCTTCGCCAACCCTTTGGAAGAGAGAAGGCGGGAGCAAGCTGAAATTCAAAGACAGCTGGACGCGGAGCGCAATAATTTAAAACAGCATCGCGACCGGGAGCTTTCACTGAATCAGGAGCTGGACCAGTTGAATCGCCGCCTGGAAGCTCTGCAGGCGGAGAAGGAAAGGCTGGCTGCTGAGATTCAGCGCACTGAACAGGAGATCACAGTAGCGGAGGCAGATCTGGCTGAAGCCGAAGAAGCGCTGGCTGTCCAGAGCGACCTGTTACATCGCCGGATCCGGGCTATACATGAACAGGGCTCAGTAACATATTTAGAAGTGCTGTTAAGCGCAAGCTCTTTCAGCGATTTTTTAACCCGCCTGCATAACCTTAAAATTATCGCATCCAATGATCTGCGTCTGGTAGAAGAGCATCAGGCAGAGCGCGACCGTATTCAAATAGTAAAAGCAGAGTTAGAGCAGAAGAAAGTTGAACTGGAAGAGATGCGGCGCCAAACTGTGGCCAACGAGGCGGAAATCGAAAAAGCGGCTGAGGCCCGTGAACAGGTTTTGGCGGATCTGCAGGCGGAAATAGCGCAGAATATCAGAGCGATTCAGGATCTGGAGAATGAAGCCGATAATCTGGCACGGATTATCGCCAGCCTTCTCCCCGCGGATCAGGGTACCAGACCGCAGGGTCAGCTATACTGGCCTATTGAGCCGCCGTACGTGATTACTTCACCATTTGGCCGGCGCAGAGATCCCTTCACCGGGACGCAGGCCTGGCACGGCGGGCTGGATATCGCTCCCCGTAACGGCGCTCCCAACTTCATCCTGGCTGCCGATGACGGCCGAGTGATCCTTTCGGGATGGAATGGCGCTTATGGAAACTGTATCATGATCGATCATCGGAACGGGTTAGTTACCGCCTACGGCCATATGAGCAGCTTGCTGGTCAGGGCGGGTGACTGGGTGGAAAAGGGGCAGCGTATCGCCCGCGCCGGCACTACCGGCAGAAGCACCGGCGTCCACCTGCATTTCGAAGTGTGGGATTACAACAGAGATCCTCTGAGATCTGCCTTCCCCAATGATCGGCGCCAAAACCCGATGGACTACCTGTAAATTTGCACTTTTGCGTCGTCCCGGACGTTGTTGTTTTGCGAAGCCACCTCTGAGTTCGGAC
>JAGXSR010000172.1 GCA_018333405.1 Dethiobacter sp.
AGGAAATTATCTTGGCGGGGCGATTGCTCCGGGCATCGGAATCTCCGTGGAAGCGTTATTTGAAAGGGCGGCTAAGCTGCCCCGGGTGGAGCTGATCAGGCCGCGGCTGGTGATCGGAAAAGACACGATTACCAGTATGCAGTCGGGTATTCTCTATGGATTTGCCGGTCAGGTAGACGGAATCGTACGGCGGATTATTCGGGAATTCCCGATCCGGCCGCTGGTTGTAGCCACCGGAGGCTTTGCGTCACTGATTGCTCCGGAAACGGAAACTATCGACCAGGTGAATGTGCTCCTGACCCTGGAAGGACTGCGTATCATCTACGGCCTGAGTTTACAGGAGTCTTGAGGATGGTTTTATCTACGTGAAAGAATTATTGCCGGTTTCTAAAGCGGAGATGCAGAGCCGGGGATTGGACCGTCTTGATTTTATTATAATCAGCGGCGATGCCTATGTGGATCACCCTTCGTTTGGCGCAGCCCTGATCGGTCGCTATTTGGAAGCGCATGGCTTCAGAACAGGCGTAATTGCACAGCCCGACTGGAGGGAATTGGACTCATTTAAAATACTGGGACGGCCACGGCTGGGGTTTTTGGTTACTGCAGGCAACATTGACTCCATGGTTAATCATTATACGGCGGCCAAAAAAAAGAGAAAAAATGACGCCTATTCCCCCGGTGGCTTAAATGGGCTTCGCCCCGACCGGGCCTCAATAGTTTACGCGCATAAAGCGCGGCAGGCCTATAAAAAAGTGCCAATCATTTTGGGTGGCCTGGAGGCTAGTCTGCGCCGGCTGGCCCATTATGATTATTGGGATAATAAAGTGCGCCGCTCCATACTACTGGACGCCAAAGCAGACTTGCTGATTTATGGTATGGGGGAGAGGCAGGTGATCGAAGTAGCCGAAGCCCTGGAAAGCGGTCTCTCCATAACTGATATCACCTATGTCAAGGGCACAGTCTACAGCTGCGCCAATCCCGATCTTGGTGATAAAGAGACACTTCCTTCTTTTGACGAAATATCCGCATCTAAAGAGCAGTATGCGAAAAGCTTCCTGGTCCAGTATCGAAATACCGATCCGGTGAGCGCAGTGCCCCTGGTTGAACCATACCGGCATTTGTATGTTGTCCAAAACCCACCCGCGGAGCCGCTTACACCTTTCGAGATAGACAGCATCTACAAGCTGCCTTTCACCAGAACATATCATCCGATATACGAAAAACAGGGCGGTATCCCTGCGCTGGAAGAAGTAAAGTACAGCCTGACCAGCAGCAGGGGCTGCTTCGGCGGCTGCAATTTCTGTGCGCTTCATTTTCATCAGGGCCGGAGGATCCAGACCCGCAGCATCCAGGGCATTGTGGATGAAGCGAAAGAGATGATTGCCGATCCGGATTTTAAAGGATATATCCACGATGTAGGCGGACCGACGGCCAATTTTCGCAAACCGGCCTGCCGCACCCAAAGGAAACATGGTGTATGCCGCGACCGGCAATGTCTGTTCCCTGCCCCATGCAAAAACCTGGAAATTGATCACTCTGAGTACCTTGACTTATTGAGAAGGCTGCGCAGTTTGACCGGAGTAAAAAAGGTGTTTGTGCGTTCAGGGATCCGGTTTGATTATCTGCTATATGATCAGAGTGAACTATTTTTTGAAGAGCTCTGCCGCTTCCATGTAAGCGGTCAGTTGAAAGTGGCTCCCGAGCATGTTGTGCCTGCGGTGCTGGATCGAATGGGGAAACCGGGCTTGGATCTTTTTGAGAAGTTCAGAAAGCGTTATGCCTCAATCAATAAAAAATTCGGCTTAAACCAGTTTCTGGTCCCCTATTTTATGTCCGGCCATCCCGGATCTGACCTCCAGGCAGCGGTCCGGTTGGCGGAGTATATCAGGGATTTGGGCTATATGCCCGAACAGGTGCAAGATTTTTACCCTACACCAGGAACGCTTTCCACCTGTATTTATTACACAGAGCTGGATCCCCGGACCCGGGAAAAAATTTATGTGCCTAAATCATTGCATGAGAAAGCGATGCAAAGGGCGCTTATTCAGTACAGAAAGCCGCAAAACTATGATCTTGTGCGTGAGGCCTTGGTCAGAGCCGGGCGGACTGATTTGATCGGCTTTAGTGAAAAATGTTTGATCCGGCCCCGTGGCAATCAAAGGGGCAAGCGTGACCGGCCTTACACAGCTGCCCAAAAAAAATGAGCTTTGCCCTGATTGCTTTGTTTGCGGCTATAAAACTCTTGCCCGGTCCATGCCCTCTTAGCGCGGCTAAGAAGGAGTGATCATTTAGCCTGGCGAATAAGTTCCCTGTGCATAAATTTTTGTAGCGCCATGATCATCAACATTGGCCGATTTTCATATACGAGGAGGCGTACAAGTGAGAGAAGCAGTGATTGTCGGGGCGGTGCGTACCGCGGTTGGCACTTTTGGGGGCGCGCTGAAGGATGTCAGCGCGGTTGATCTCGGCTCGGTCGCGATCAAAGCGGTATTGGAAAAAGCGGGGGTTGATCCTGACTCTGTGGATGAGCTGATCATGGGCTGTGTTTTGCAGGGAGGGTTAGGTCAGAATGCGGCGCGGCAAGCGGGATTAAAGGCGGGGCTGCCTCGGCAGGTACCCTCCACTACTATAAACAAGGTCTGTGGATCCGGTTTAAAAAGCATTACCATGGCGGCCGCGGCGGTTAAAGCGGGAGAAGCGGATGTTGTTATTGCCGGAGGTATGGAAAACATGAGCGCCTCCGGCTATGTTCTGGATGGGTTGCGTTGGGGAACCCGTATGGGTGATTCCAAAGCGGTGGATATGATGATCAAAGATGGGTTGTGGTGCGCTTTCGGCAACCACCACATGGGCACTACGGCCGAGAATATCGCCGAGCGGTTCAGTATCAGCCGCGAAGAGCAGGATCGTTTCTCACTGCAGAGCCAGGAAAAGGCCTGGGCTGCTATTGACAGCGGCCGGTTTAACGATGAGATAGTACCGGTTGCTGTCCCTCAGAAAAAAGGAGATCCTAAGATATTTGCTGTGGATGAGCATCCCCGCCGCACCTCCATGGAGGCGTTGGCCGCGCTCCGTCCGGTATTTAAAAATAACGGTACAGTTACCGCCGGCAACGCCTCCGGTATCAATGACAGCGCTGCCGTAGTGCTGGTTATGAGCCGTGAAAAAGCGGATCAGTTGGGGTTGAAACCGATGGCTGTGCTACGGGGCAGCGCCTCTGCCGGCGTCGATCCGGCGATTATGGGTACTGGTCCGGTCCCTGCCTCTAAAAAAGCGTTGACCGCAGCCGGCTGGTCTGCTTGGGATCTTGACCTGGTGGAAGCCAATGAGGCTTTTGCGGCCCAGGCTTTGTATGTGCTCAAAGAGTTGGAGTTGGATCAGTCTAAGGTAAATGTGAATGGGGGCGCCATTGCTATCGGCCACCCAATCGGCGCCAGCGGCGCCCGGGTTTTTGTAACCCTGATTCACGAAATGGTTAAACGCAACGCCCGCCGAGGACTGGCTACCTTATGCATCGGCGGCGGCCAGGGCATTGCCTGCTGCGTAGAACGGGATTAGCCCCAAGAAAGAGCGGCAGCAGATGGACACGCAAAAATCAACGCGAATAACGCAACGATGAACGTTGACATCTTGCTTGCTTACTGCCGGCTGATTTGCTATAATAGCTCTTGCAAGGGCGTGTAGCTCAGTCGGGAGAGTGCCTGGCTCGCATTCAGGAGGTCAGGGGTTCGAGTCCCCTCACGTCCACCAAAATAATCTGCCATCTATTGATAAAATAAATTTTATCGATGGGTGGTTTATTTTTCTGAAAGTCGAGCAGAACAAGATTCCGCAAAGCGTCAGAAAAGCTGAGAACTTGTTGCAGTAGTCCTTGATTTTTTTCTGCAGAGGGTTTGAGTGCCCGCTTTGTCTGCTAATGGAAAATATTAACGCCAAAACTGGGATTTTAAGAATAAAAAAAGGAGAAGAGGGATGTCGTCTTCATTTAGCTATAAGGAATTTATGGAAGAAGTACGGGTTCGTTTAAGAATTTTCACTAACGAGGATTTCCGAGATCTGATTCTAAACTGGGCCAGCAAGGAGCAGCCTTCAAAGAGACAAGAGTTTCTGCATAAATTAACGCCTTCCGGGCAAACGAAGGAAGTCATACCCGATGCAAGGACATTATTAAAAGAGATAGAAGCATTTGCCCAAAGAGTCTCCAATGGCGAATACTGTGACGGTTGGGGTTGGGACAAAGATATCCATGAAGAAAGGGATTGGGGTGATGAAAGCTGGGCTGTGGAAATGGACGAATTCTTTTTGCATGCCAGAAGCATATTGCTGCAAGGGAATTATAAGCTTGCTGAAGAAGCCTACACAAGTCTATTCGGCATATTAGAAATGAAACAGGAACCTGGGCATCTTCCGGGTGACCCTGATTATAGCAATATGTTGAAAGTTGACATGGATGAGCAGGTTGCGCTCTTTCTTAGATCTGTATATATGAATTCCGCCTCCGGGGAGCGACCGGCTTCATTGTATGAAGCAATGAATGAATATAGATATCTTCCCTGTAAATTCAAATTGAGAAATATAGTGAATGCTTTGGATTCTTTATTGCCTGATTTTGATGTTTTTATAGCAGAATGGATTGAATTTCTAAAAAATCAAAGCGGAACAGACATCAGTGAATTACTCAGGGAAGCTGTACTAATAAAAGGCGGTATTCTTGCTATTTCTGAATTCGCAAGGCAATATGCGGATAAATATCCCAGGGCATATATTGATTGGATTGCGGCCGTAGAGGCGGAAGAAGATACAGAATCGGTCATTCAGGTTGCCAGAGAAGGTATGTTCAGGATTCCGCGGGATTATAAGGTTAGGGCTGTGGTAGCCGAAACCATTTCAAGAATAGGGGAAAAGCTGAATGATAATATGTTGAAACTGGAGGGGTATGGAGAAAGTTTTTACTCCAATCCTTCTATGGGATATTTGCTGGGCTTGTATACTACTGCCGTGGAAAGCGGCAGATTTGAAGAAGTACGGGATAGAGCTGAACAAAGGATCAGGGAACTTCGAGGTAAAAGCAGGATACCTGCAAGCAACTATCGCGATAGCGAGCGAAATACATCATCTGTTTCTGATGGAGTTTTATTCAATACCCTGCTTCTGGGCGGAAAATATGAACAGATATTTGAAATGTGCAAAGGCAAAGGTCCCCTTGGGTGGAGCTCCAGTGAGAACCCCAAGCGTATATTCGTTACATTTATGATGGTTCTATTATCGAAAGAAGGAATTCATTCAAAAGTCCTTGTTAAACAGTGGGAAGATGCGATTGAAAACACAAGTTATCATGCGGAAAAAGAGTATAAAGAGTATATAGAAAAGTATAAGAAAATTATTAACGGCATAAAGAAATCAATACGGTTAACTGACGAGCAGGAGGCATTTTATCTGAAATGGTGTACAGATGAAATAGGGCGAAGGATAGATGCGATTGTCAGTAACCAGCATAGGGGAAGTTACTATAAAGCAGCGGGGTTATTGGTAGCAATGGCTGAAACATTAGCCAACAGGGGAAAAAAGCAGGAGGGTATGTATTTGATCGAAAGATACAGAAATAAATATCCACGGCATTCAGCATTTAAGAGTGAGATTACACAAGCAATGCAAATATCCGGTTTATTTAAACTCCCTGGAAAGGTAGGCAAATAGTGCTTGATTAGAAAATTATAAAACGGCAATAATTCTATCAGATAAATTCCAAAACATGGGAAATAACATCCGTTTTTATTGGCCGAAATTCATCCATTTTATTTTACCGTTTACAAGGTCCGAGAACGTGATAGTTTTCATCAGGTCGGCATTTGTCATTAGATTTACCAAACCATATTGATGAATCCTACGAGCATATGGATATCGAGAATCCCTTCGACCGGGACACCAGCTTGG
>JAGXSR010000173.1 GCA_018333405.1 Dethiobacter sp.
GCTTGAACGGGTAAACTGTAAGCAAGGCGGCGCAAATTTTAAGTATGGCATACTGGAGCTGTCCCTGGTATCCCCTCACCGGGGGAAAAAGCGCCCCGCCTACCTCTTGGCTTGCGGTAAGCTATGGTCAAGTAGGTTATTTCAAGTCAAATAACGTTCGCACACGCTCGTTGACCTCATCCTGCATCCGCGGTGACAATTGACCCAAGTCTCGCCGAATCAAAGCCGTCGTAGCCATCATCAAGCGGTGAACCTGGAGCGTGGATGAAACGCGTAATCCTGTTGCGGAAAAGTCAGGGTCACTGGCGTCGAGTACGAGGTCAGTCGACAATGGCGTGGCTGGAACGCGACTGGTAATGAAGGCCAGAATCAGGTGACGATAAGGCCCAATGGCATCAGAGAGACAAACCGCTGGTCAAACTTTGCTGCTGGAGAGATCACCAAAGGGAAAGGGGACCAGCACGACCTTATACTTCGTCATGGAACGGCTTTCCATCAGTCAATGCATAGATGTCTTCCTCGGGATCACTTAGGAAAGCGAAAGCCGGACTGAGGGCCGCAGCCTGCAACCACTCATTTTCATCCCACTCGTCAATGATCGGGTACAAAATGATTACACGCACACGCCTTGGGCCAGGAATAGGCAGAATAGCATCCAGTTGAAATTGATGATGCTCGTCAACTGTCCCGGTCATTTCAATGGCAGCCATCGTGGCTTCCATTGTCCCCACCTTTCTCCGTTCAACCTAAAGTGTAGCCGCTGCTCATCTATTACTATACCATCCTATGCCTCTGACTGCAAGGTTTCGGTGAGCTTTCATGTGTTCGATCGTACAAGTCGAACGCATAAATAGCTTTAACATCTTTTTAAGCCGGGGAGATGTGCGGCCTTTGGAGCACAGAAACACTTATTTACGTCAGAAATACTCTGCGAAACAAGTATACCACGCGTCAGGCGCCCCGACCGGAGTCACTGAAATACCTTTCATCAGCTTTCTTTGATTCTCAAGGTATGCTTGTATGTATTCGGATAAAATGAAAATCCTCCCCGGTGCTGTCTTTCCAAGCGCCGATGATCTTCCCGGCATAGATCAGCAACACCAAATCATCGTCTGTTTCGCTGCTGCAGGTATACAAAACGACCGTTTTTCCCATATAATCAGCGAAATTAAACCCGCTCTGTTTTGAAAGTTCATTTCTGGATCGAAGAAAAGGCCCTATCTCGACCTGGCTGGTTACCTCGTAAAAGCCGGCCGGTAATAAAATTTCCAAAGCAGCCGCGCTGTTTATCATGGTGTCGTATCCGATTTTCGCTTTGTACTCCGCTACAGCTTCACCATATTCCATAGTTTCTTTGTGACCATAAGCCGAAGCTTTCTCCTGGTACAATGCAAGCCATCTTTCGCGCGGCATAGTACAATTTTCCGGTTGCAGGGTAACTAAATATTTGCTTGTTTTCCCATCGGCGAAATTAACGTTAAACAGAGCATGATTGTCAAACAGTCTGTCTAAAACAACCGCGTTGTCTTTATTCAGGGTTTCATATATGCCGTCGAATAGCTCGATAAACCGATTGTTTCGGTAATCATAAACATACCTGTTTCTAAAAAACCACCAACTAATGTAGCGGGAATTAATTCTAGGCATTGTTCTTAACATTTCGGATTCCCTTCGTTGATAAATCGGCGAATCTTCATGGACAACGGTTTTAAATTGACGATCATCTAGATCCATAAACACAACTTCCGAATTGTAGGCAGCTTGACCTGACCTGTTGGGCGTAACATATAGCGCCACCAGTTTATTTTTATCGATATAGGGCTCATGATAAAAATCGTCGACCGTCAGTTGCACGGTCCTGCCAGTCTTTAAATTATATTTGAACAGATCGCTGTACTTATACCTGGTAAACCTATAGGCAAAACAATCGTTTAAGATCCTGAACCTGCTCCAGACTATATTGTCACCGTAAATAGCGCATTCCGCGATTAGCTCTTGGGTGACATCACCAGTCCGCGCGATAACCTGCCTGGATCTTGAATTAAGACAATACTTAACTAATTCGCTGAATACCGTATGGTTTTCGAAGTTGCTCATGCAATAAACAATTATATTCTCTTCTGAAATAGCGATCGCATCGGGGCTAAAGTTGACATGCGGCGGTACATTAAACCTGATATTAGGCGGCACATTTCCGGCAAGAAAGGGGCTTTCATCGACTGGTATCTTCTCCCCGGTTGCTACATTATAGGCGATAATTTGCCATTGAAACGGTTTATTTGAGACAGTGTAGGCCTCGTCTTCCACCCAGACCACCCACTCGGAATTGCTGACAATCGTCAAAAGATTAATGTATTTTTGCTCACTTTTTACCTCGGTGAGCTTTTTAAGTGTTCGATCGGACAACTCGAAAGCATAAATAGATTTAGTATCTTCCTTCACTCCAAGGAATACGCCGTCGCGTAATTCTGTGCGAATAAACAGTTCGGACGGCACCTCGGTTTTGGGATAATCCAAACGGGAAACAACGTCCGGTTTCTCGACTCTTCTCAAAATATGCGGCAATACATCTGGTTTATCCGGCTGAATATTGCTGTCGGTGTTACAACCTACGCCAAAGATGACCGCCGGCAGCAGCACTAATATAAGGAGGAAAAAAGCTACTTTCAAAGAGAAACTGCCTTTCAGTCTTTGGTTTGGTCTGCGTTTAAATTTGACCTTTACCATACGATACCCCTTCGTTGGGTAGAGTTGGCTGTGTTTACATAAGGCGCTCGGAACTGCACCGGAACTCCACGATAAGAATCTGAAATGTAGAATTCTCTAGTTACATCATTATACCCATGGATGACCAGATAATGGGCTGCGCCGTTAGCATACACGGGATGTACAGGCGTGGCAGTCGTTCCGTGATTGATGTTGCCGATAACATTATATCCATTCGGCCGATCGATTGTAAACAACACTCTCCATCTGAGCTCGTTAATCCAATTGGTTGCTGTACCCCACCTCAACTGATAGGCATTTCCAGGAGCATGTCGATTTAAAACCGTTTGCCATCTAGTATGAAACTCAGTTCCCGCCGTAGTTGTGTGCAATTCAACAGCCAAAGCAGCTTCATTCGGCACAGACCCTAGGCCTGTGGTTCTTACATATCCCCAAATTAAGTTACGTGCTGCCGCTGGCCCGCAAGTATAGTCCTTCAGCTGTCTGAAAGTGCCAACTAAATTCACCTTTCTAGTTTGACCGCTGCCGTTTATCATTACAGTAGGTCGCCCTGAAAAAAATTGATCTTTGTCTTTGACATATTCCTCGGCTAGCCTAGCTTTTTCCTGCTCCATCCTGATCTGCTCTGGGCTGGGATGTTCATAGCCTTGGTTAATATTGGACCAGTCAATAGTCACATTTTGCGCAAATGAAATGGAAAAAGGGGAAGTTACGGCCAATATCAGCAGCAAACTAAAACAACACGCTACTTTTTGTTTCATTACCTAAATTCATCCTCGCATATTTATTTAATCTGCTTAAAACCGCAAATAAAACCCTGCGGTACCGAGCCGATACTAAGAGTACATTCTATAAGAGGTGTGGTAATGTGTGCAGGTAAGTATAGTACTTAGAAGTAAAAGAAAGACATATAGAGCGCGTAATTAAGTTAAATTGCTTTTGCAGTTGATCAGTAATTCATTTTCGGCTTGTAAATATTTTACCCCCCCCCAGAAAAAAGTCAAGCCTTTTTTAGTGGATTTCATGGTGTTTTTTACGAAAGTCGAACGCATAAATAGCTTTAGTATC
>JAGXSR010000174.1 GCA_018333405.1 Dethiobacter sp.
TGTCTCCAGGCTCCAAAAAGAAAGTTTTCGAGGAGAAGGGCCGCTATTTTGAGCGCTTCAACTTTTCGCTGGCGGATGTATACCGCGCACTTTCGCACTATGCCTGCAAGGCGTTGCGGCCTATTTTTGCCTCTTATACTGTCAAAGTCAGGATTATAGCAATTTTCTGTAATGGGCATCAACCCAATATCTATCCATTTGCGCTGTAACATAGTTGCTTAACCGCTCATGGTTTCGTGGTCCTCCGGTTTCCGTTGTTTCCCCAAAGTGATTACCGGCATGGTATAATGGCTATGGGAAATCCTTCTTATCAAGGCAGTTGAAACCAGGCAGGTATCAATGGCTTGTTTTGTAGGGTATGGGATGAATAAAACAGTCAAGCGCCAGGAGAGAGTAATAATGAGTGCTGATATTGATTTTCGCCAGTGCAGCGGCGGACTGGGAGCGAAACAGCGAATAAGATATTGATTGGAGGTTTTTTAAGATGAATAATCCAAAAGTTAAACGGCTTGGTATACTGACCGGGGGTGGCGACTGTCCGGGCCTCAATGCGGTGATCCGCGCTGTGGCTAAAACGGCATTTTTTCGCTACGGTATCGAAGTGCTGGGGATTATGGACGGCTTCGGCGGCCTCATTGAAAACCGCTGCGCCCTCCTGACAGACAGAGACGTTTCCGGCATCCTGCACCGCGGTGGCACCATTCTGGGTACTACCAACCGGGACAACCCTTTTCGCTATCCGGTAGGGGAAAAAGACGGCCAAATTGTCTGGGGGGATGTCTCAGACCGGGCTATCACCAACCTCCGGGATATGGGTGTGGATGTGCTGATTGTGGTGGGAGGCGACGGCAGCCTGCATATTGCGCATGAATTATATAAAAAAGGTGTTCCGGCCATCGGAATCCCTAAGACTATCGATAATGACCTCTCAGCCACTGATTTCACCTTTGGTTTTGACACAGCCTTGAATACAGCCACCGATGCCATTGATAAGCTGCATACCACTGCTGAATCTCATCACCGCATGATGATTTTGGAAGTAATGGGCCGCAACGCAGGCTGGATAGCTCTCCACTCCGGCTTGGCCGGTGGCGCCGATGTAATTCTCATACCGGAAATCCCCTTCACCTACGACGCTGTCTGCGCCAAAATCAGTGCGCGCCGTCAGGCCGGTAAAAAATTTTCGATCATGGTTGTGGCGGAAGGGGCCGAGCTGCCGGGCGGTGAATTGGTCTACCAGGATAAGGTTGCGGGCAATCCTCTTCTGGATAAACTGGGCGGCGTAGCCGGCGTGGTGGCCCAAATAATCCAAGAAAAAAGCGGTGTTGAAACCCGCGTTACCGTGCTGGGGCATCTGCAGCGCGGCGGAACACCTACACCCTTCGACCGAATCCTGGGTACCCGCTTCGGGGTGAAGGCCGTAGAGTTGGCGATGAACGGTGAGTTCGGGAAAATGGCCTGCCTGCACGGAGACTTGGTTGATTCTGTGCCTCTGAAAGCTGCTGTCTCTGAGCAGAAACGTGTTAATCCGCATGGCGAGCTGGTTCGTGCCGCCAAATCTGTCGGCGTATCGTTCGGCGACGAGTGAGGACCTGAAGTGAGGGAGATGTTGCTTAAGTGGTGCGCCCGCAGGGATTCGAACCCCGACTTCAGGCTCCGGAGGCCTGCGTGATATCCCTTTCACTACGGGCGCATCTGTTATGGCAATTGGTATCATAACATTTCGTATCGTTTAAGTCAACTTTACTTCAAGAGGGCTGAAGGGAGAGATTCATTCGATGAGATTGTTCGATATGGATGAGTTTATTCGCTGGCTGAAACAAGCCCGGCATACGTTATCTTCTGCTGAAAGGGATATGTTTGCCGGGGATTATGCCTGGTCGTGTTTTAAGTCTCAGCAGAGTGCGGAGTTTGCCTTAAAGGCACTGGTCCGCGGGGCGGGACGGTTCGCGGGCGGTCATTCCACTCTAAAGCTTTATGAGGTGCTGCGGGATACAGGGTTTGAAATTCCGGAACATTTACCCAAGTGGTGCCGTGATTTGGACCGACACTACATTCCACCGCGTTACCCTGATGCTTACCCGGCGGGCAGTCCTTTCGAGTACTATGACCGGGACACTGCAGAGCAAGCCTTGATCTTCGCGGAGCGTGTAGTCCGGTATGCCGAGGAGGTGGCGGCTAGTGCGGAGAGTGATTGAGGCACGGCGTGAGGAGCAGCAAGAATTGGTGGCTCACGCCAGGCGTTATGGGGAGCGGCTGCGGGCGCGGATCGGCCCGTTATCGATGTTTGTGGTCGGTTCTGTGGCCCGGGGGGATTTCAACATGTGGAGCGACGTGGACGTAGTTGTCATTGCTGATGGATTGCCGGCGCATCCCCTGGAGCGCAGCCGTCTGCTCTACGATCTGGTAGAGGGTGGAATTGAGCCGAAGGGATATACCTTGGCTGAATTCGGACGACTGTTGACACAGGGCCACCCGCTGGCCTCGGAGGCCATGGAAAAAGGCATTGTACTTCAGGACGAGCTAGGTGTGGGGTTAAAGTCTTTCGCCTTGAGCCGTAAGCCGGCGGAGCGGGTAAACTGAGTTTGCCAGATGAAGTTTCTCATCGATATGCCACTATCAACAGGGATGGCTATTTGGTTGGTGCAACAAGGCCATGATGCGGTACATGCTTTTGAGATGGGATTAGCTCGTGCTTCTGATGAAGCAATCATGGAGCGTGCTCAAGGAGAGCAGCGAGTGGTTGTGACGGCTGATTTGGACTGTTCGTCGGAGATGGCTTCCGCTTGAACCAAGCTCTTAGGAGCTCTACCTCGTGCTTCGTGTTTTCCCTCGGCCATTTAAGGGTAATCTAATTGACAGAAATATATTTAAGGAGTACGCCTTTTGATCTTATATCTGGTTCGCTCTGCGGCCGGGGGGATGCAAAGACATGTTCTGGCGTTGCTTAACCACTTCGGTCAACGATACCCGGTAGGGTTGGCTTTACCGCGCGGTGAAAATTGGGCGGCAGAGGAAGCGCGGAACTTCAGATTGTCTTTAAGCGCCGGGTTCAGTCCCGGCCGGGATTTGCTTTCGTGCTGGCGCTGTTACCTGCTGCTGCGAAAAGTACGCCCGGCTCTGCTGCATATTCATGGGTTCAAAACTTTTTTAGTCGGCGCCCCGGCGGCAAGGTTGGCCGGCGCACCGGTCCTGGTGACGGTACATAACTTTCCGGCGCATCAAAGCGGCATGATTATGCTTCCGCCGCTGTCCAGGCTGTCCGCACTGGCCGGGGCGCATTATATCGCTGTATCCGGCGTTTACGAAGCGCTGACTGCCGGTTCTCAAAAAACTAAGAGAAGGGGTATGGATTGATGAGCCCTCATGTGCGCAGAGTGGTTTATATGTTGTCAGCATTGGTGGCTGCAGCGCTGATAGTACTTCTAACTTTGAACTGGAGCCGCCCCGAAGAAAAATTTCTGGTTCCGGCCGCCGGCCGCACGGCAGGAGATCGGCGGGTAATTCTTT
>JAGXSR010000175.1 GCA_018333405.1 Dethiobacter sp.
CCTCACCTTGTTATTCTTTTCGCTCTTTGT
This sequence comes from Dethiobacter sp., assembly GCA_018333405.1. Classification (GTDB taxonomy): domain Bacteria; phylum Bacillota; class Dethiobacteria; order DTU022; family DTU022; genus JAGXSR01. The sequence goes on from JAGXSR010000175.1 coordinate 31, forward strand.
CAATGCCGGCCAGATGATCGATTTAAGCTCAGGGTTAATGCTCTCGGCGGTGTTTGACCCGCAATTCGGCGGTCAGGTAACTTTCATGGGTCAGTTCTACTATCTGCTGGCGCTGGTATTTTATCTGACTTTAAACGGCCACCATTATCTGCTGCAAGCGCTGGCCGGCAGCTTCCGGGTGATTCCCCCGGGCAGAGGACTGGTTGCGCCTGAGCTGACCGGGGGGCTCATCCGGCTGTTTGCCGATATCTTTACTTTGGCTTTTCAAATTGTGGCGCCGGTAGTCATAATATTGCTGATCGTTGATCTGGCCTTGGGGTTAATTGCCAAAACTGTGCCGCAGGTCCACGTGTTTATTGAAGGACTGCCTTTAAAAATCGCTTTATCGCTGTTGATTCTGGCCCTGCTTGTCCCCCTGACCGGGGCGGTTTGGGAGAGCCTGCTGGCTGATTTTATCGACAGATTATGGCAGTTTATGCGCGGGTGGTGAGCATTTGCTTTTTGCCTTTGAGGCCGGAGAGAAAACAGAACAGCCGACAGCGCATAGGCTGCGAGAAGCGCGACGCAAGGGTCAGGTTTTCAAAAGCATGGAGCTCGGCTCTGCCTTAAACATTATCGGCATGATGTTTTTGTTTATGGCGATGAGCGGTCTGGTGTTTAGGGCTTTTCAAAGCATGTTCCTGTGGTTTGTCGGTGAGATGCTCACTTACCAGTTGAACGTTTCGAGTGTGCAGATCATTTACCGGCAGGCGATCGGCCACTATTTTAGCCTGGCGGCGCCGGTATTTGTCGCCGCTATACTGTTGGGGCTCGCTTCCAACCTGGGCCAGGTCGGTTTTCTGGTGTCGGTTTCCGCGCTCGCCCCGAGGTTGGAGCGCTTAAATCCCCTGGAAGGAGTGAAGCGTATCTTCTCCAGGCGGGCGCTGTTTGAACTGGTTAAGGCGCTGATCAAAATTGCGGTCATCGGCTATCTCTCTTACTCTTTTATACAGAGCCGGCTGACGGAGATGCTGCTGTTGATCAACCAGGGCAGCGAACAGATTGCCGCTCTTTTTTGGCGGATCATGACCGGGCTGGGCTTAAGGGTAGGGCTGGCCTTTTTGATCCTGGCCCTGATCGATTACTTTTATCAGCGTTATGAACATATAAGCGGCCTGAAGATGAGCCGCAAAGAAGTAAAAGATGAGCTTAAGACACTGGAAGGCGACCCGCTGGTGCGCTCGAAAATCAGGGAGAAGCAGCGGGCGCTGGCCCGGCAGCGTATGCTAAGGGATACGGCTCAGGCGAATGTGGTGATCACCAACCCCACCGAGCTGGCTGTGGCGCTGCGCTACCGCGAATCTGTGGACCGGGCGCCCAAGGTGTTGGCCAAGGGCGCCGGCTTGCTGGCCAAGCGGATACGGGAAATTGCCCGGGAAAACAAGATCGAACTGGTGGAAAATGCCCCCGTAGCCCGACTGCTTTGGCAGCAGACGGAAGTGGGCGATGAAATACCGCTGGAGCTCTACCAGGCTGTGGCCGAAATACTGGCGGAGGTGTACAGAATGCAGGAAGCGAGATCGGGGAGTCGTTTAGGAGCAAACTAATGGAAACGGAAGGATATCGGCATGGCGGAAGCACCAGGAACTAATCAACTCAATATCCGCAGGCTGCTTTCGGGCAACTCTGATATGCTGGCCGCAGTGATCTTTGTGGTGATGGTGGCCATTATGATCATTTCGATTTCAACGGCATTTCTGGATATTTTGCTCACTTTAAATATAGCTTTTTCCCTGGTGGTGCTGTTGACCACGCTGTCTACTGCCAATACCCGCCAGCTTAATGTATTTCCTTCCGTATTACTGAGCACAACCCTGCTGCGCCTGGCGCTGAATATATCTTCGACCAGGCTGATCCTGACCCAGGCGGATGCCGGAAGGATTATTGCCGCTTTCGGCCAGGTAGTGGTAGCCGGTAATTATCTGGTCGGGATGGTTATCTTTCTGATTATTACAGTCGTCCAGTTTGTGGTGATCACCAACGGTTCCGGCCGCATCGCCGAAGTAGCGGCGCGCTTTACCTTAGACGCTCTGCCCGGAAAGCAGATGAGCATTGACGCCGACTTTAACGCCGGGCTGATCGACGAGCAAGACGCGCGCCGGAAGCGCAAAGAGCTGCAGAAAGAAGCTGATTTTTACGGGGCCATGGACGGAGCCAGCAAGTTTGTGCGGGGCGACGCCATCGCCGGGATCGTCATTGTGCTGATCAACTTAATCGGTGGTATTGCGGTCGGGGCGTTGCAGCAGGGGATGAGTGTGGCCGAGGCCGCACAGCGCTATGCTATCCTGACGGTAGGCGATGGCCTGGTCGCGCAGATCCCCGCACTTCTGATTTCCGTCTCCGCCGGCATGCTGGTGACCCGCTCCACAGCCGAAGCCTCTTTTGGCGAAGAGATCACCGGCCAGCTCTTCGCTCACCCTAAGGTTATCGCGGTCGCCTCAGGGCTGCTGTTAACCTTAGGGTTAGTGCCGGGAATTCCGCTGCTGCCCTTTTTCATTCTCGCCGCTAGCGGGGGCTCGCTGGCCTATTATCTGTTCCGCGAGCAGAAGAGCACGGCGAAGCTGAGCCGGACCCAAGCTGAACCTGCCCGGCGCGGAGCCGCGGCAGAGCCCGAAGATTTCCGCTCACTGCTGAAGGTGGAGCTTTTGGAGATGGAGATTGGCTACAACCTGGTGGGACTGACCGACGAGGCCCGCGGAGGGAATTTGTTGGAGCGGATTACTGCGGCCCGCCGCCGGGCGGTACATGAGCTGGGGATGATCATTCAACCGATTCGGGTTCGCGACAACCTACAGTTGGGTCCATTTGAATATCTGTTTAAACTGAAAGGCAATGAGGTGGCCCGCGGACAGATCCGGCCGGGACTATACCTGGCGCTCAACCCGGAAGGAGGACTGCCCGCGCTGTTGGAAGGGATCGAAACCCGGGAGCCGACTTTTAATCTCCCCGCTCTTTGGATTGCGGAAGCTTTTAAGGATAAGGCGGAAGCGCTGGGCTGCACTGTGGTCGATGCGCCCACCGTCCTGATCACCCATCTTACGGAAGTGATCAAGAACAGCGCTCACGAACTGCTGGGTCGGCAGAGTGTAAAGGAGATGCTGGACGCAATTAAAGAGAGCCACCCGGCTGTGGTGGAAGACCTGGTTCCCGGGATACTGACCCTGGGCGAAATTCATAAGGTATTGCAAAACCTGGCTAAAGAAAAAGTGCCGCTGCACGACCAGATCACAATCTTAGAAGAGCTGGCCGATCAGGGCCGGGTAACCCGGGATATAGATCAGCTGACCGAAGCGGTGCGGCAGGGATTAAAAAGAACGATCACCCGGCAGCATGCCGGTTCCGGGCTGATACAGGCCATCACACTGGACCCGGTTTTAGAAAAACAGCTGGCCGACTCCCTGCAGCCGACCCGACAGGGCTCTTTTCCGATCATGGATCCAACCCGGCTGCAACGTCTTGTTGATGCGGTAGGGCGGTTGACGGACAATCTCGGCAAAAAAGGAGTCTTTCCGGTGGTACTTACCTCTCCGTCCATCCGCATGCCTCTGCGCCGCCTGCTGGAACGGTTTTACCCCCAGATTGCGGTGCTGTCCATGAATGAAATACTGCCCCAGGTGCGGGTGGAAGCGGTAGGAGTGATCAGAACGGATGAAGATTAGAAAATACCTGGCGGTGAACATTACCGAGGGGCTTTGCCGGATAAAGAAAGAGCTGGGGGAGGAGGCGCTGATCCTGCAGACACGCTCGGTGCGGCGCAAAGGGCTGCGCGGACTGTTTGCCCCCCGCCAGGTGGAGATACTTGCCGCTATAGATTCACGTCTCCGGGAGAAAACCGGCGCCGGGGAGGTGCTGACACAGGTCCTGGCGGAAGAGAGCCGCACAAAAATAATAGAG
>JAGXSR010000176.1 GCA_018333405.1 Dethiobacter sp.
CTCGATAAAGCGGGTGCTGAAATCGTAACTACGAGCCTTCCAGGTCAGATAAAAGGGATCGATCGGCAGGCAGTGACCACCCAGACCGGGCCCCGGGTAAAAAGGCATATATCCGAAGGGCTTCGTCGAAGAAGCGGCAATCACTTCCCAGATATCAATACCCATTCGGTCAAACAGCAGTTTCATCTCGTTGACCATGGCGATATTGACGCTGCGAAAGATGTTTTCCATCAGCTTGCCTGCTTCAGCCACCTCGACCGAAGAAACAGGCACAAGCTTCTTAAAAACGAGGCTGTAGAGGTCGATCACCTTGTCACGGCAGAGCCCGGTAATACCGCCGGCCAGTTTGGGAATATCATTTGCCCGGTAATTTTTGTTGTTGGGGTCAACCCGTTCAGGTGAATACGCCAGAAAGAAATCTTGCCCCACTTTATAGCCTGATTTTTCCAGCAGCGGCAGCACCACTTCCCGGCTTGTCCCGGGATAAGTGGTGCTTTCCAGGACGATTAACTGCCCCTTTTGCAAATGAGCGGCGATCGTTTCGGCAGTCTCCACTATGAAGCTCAGGTCCGGTTCCCGGTATTCATTCAACGGCGTGGGCACAGTAATGATGATGCTCTCAACCTCTCGCAGGCGGCTGAAATCCGATGTAGGCGCAAAAACTCCGCTGTAAATAAAACCGGCAATGTTTTCCGCGGCTATGTAATCGATATAGCTTTTTCCTTTTTGCAGGGTTCTCACTTTCTTCTCGTCAATGTCAAAACCTAAAACCTGTATGCCGGCTGCGCAGAAATCGATAACCAAAGGCAACCCGACATAACCAAGTCCGATTACTGCCACTTTTCCTTTGTCAGTTAACATTGAGCATCCCTCGCTTATTTAATATGTTCAAATTTTATCAAAGCTGAGTAATGATAGTACGGAATGGAAAACAAAGTGAACAAAAGCGCTTATTCGGCCGGCAAAAGGTTGTTGGCATGAGCAAGCGATCTTATATCAAGCAGATAGATCGCCCTTTAGCCTTCATGCAAAGCAGTTTATTGCTTTTAACCAGCTGTTTTATTTTTCGGATCATCTTGAGCCACCCGGCGACTCCATTTCCACTCCATGATCAGGCTAAGCATTTTCTCAGCCAGGTATTTTCGACTGAATTGTTTAAGCTGTTCCTCCGAAAGGCGGTAACTGATTTTATAACCGCCAATTATTTTTTCCAGGATGTCCGCAATCAGTTGCGGCGAATTTCCGAGAGCCACTCCGGCGCCGTATCGTTCAATTAAACCGGGTTGTTTGCCCAAGCCGCCGCCCACGCTTAAAATCGGCCGTCCGGAGTATAAATACTCAAATATTTTCCCGGTTATTATATCTTCCCCGGAAGGGCCTTCCCACTCGAGAAAAAGCAGGGCATCAACGCTTCTTTGAATACGCAGGCATTCCTGCCGGCTGACAAACCCCGGCGTGACAATCATTGAATCCAAGCCGTAGCGATTTATTAAATTATGCAGATTTCCCATCCTGGAACCGTAGAACAGAATCCTGATTTTATCTTCGACCTGGCAGCCTTTTTGCTTTAAACCGGCCAACGCTTCGAATAAGGGGGAGGGATCCTGAAAGCCTTTATAAATAGTGCCGGTGTAGGCAATGCGGATTTTGCCGTCATCCGGAAAATATCTTTCTTCAGATCCGGCCGGCAGATCATCCTCGTCAAAACCGTTTTCAATTGTATATACAATACGGTTAAAACGCGCGGATAGTTTATTGTTTAAGCCTTCCGAAACGGCAGTGATTAAATCCGCACTTTTTACAAAATGTTTTTCGAAATTATCCTCAATCACGTTAAGCGGCCATTTTTTAGGGCGGACGTGATTGCCGTGCCAGAGATCGCGATAGTCGGCCACCCAGTCAATCTTCAAACTCCTCTTTATTCGTGACGCAACAAGATGGCTGCCATAAGGACCGTAGGTGCTGACAACCAGATCAAAAGGAGAAACACTGTGTAGTTTGCTTACCATCCTGACCGCGGAAAACCCCCAGAAATCAGCATGCCCTAATACACGGCAAGCATCGATGTACCGGCGCAGCTGATGCAGGATGGATATATTATTTAATTTATTTGCGTCTGACCTTTTCAACCGGAAAGGCCAGGCCTTTAATTCCAGCATCCGAACATCCTTTAGGCTATTCGGACTATATTCCAAATTTAACGGGCCGTCTTCCCCGGTTTTTTCTTTCGTCAGCACAGTTACCTCATGCCCTAGCCTACTCCAATATTTAGCCCACGAAAAAGGCCTTTGTGAAGCAATCCGGTTCAGGGGCGGAAAGCTATACACTATAATCAATATTTTCATAATTCTCACCTGCCGCCTGGCTGGGTTTTAACAATGGATAAGCTATTTACCTTTCTCATCAGCAACCACAAATCGGGCAAGCAGGTTCAGTCGTTTCTATCCCGGATATAACGCTGCCACATTTACATACCCTGCCGCTGATCTTCGCCGGGTTTCCGATAACAATAGCGTAATCGGGAACATCTTTAGTAACCACAGCGCCTGCGCCGATCAGGGCGTATTCGCCGATGGTAATACCGGGCAGAATGGTGGCATTGGCCCCGATGCTGGCCCCTTTTTTAACATGGGTCTGCCTGTAGTCGGCCGATCTGTTCCGCGGATAGGCGCTGCGCGGGATCTTGACGTTGGTAAAAACGCAGGATGGGCCGCAGAATACATCGTCCTCCAGGGTTACCCCATCGTATACTGAAACGTTATTTTGTATTTTAACGTTGTGGCCGATATGCACATTTTTGCCGATAAAAACATTTTGTCCCAGATTGCATCCGCGGCCTATGACGGATCCGGACATCAGGTGGCAATAATGCCAGACACGGGTGCCCGGCCCAACCTCGGCCCCGGGCTCGACAATACTGCTCGGATGAATAAAGATCTGATCACTGTCCCGCCCGATCAGGTCCACCTTTGCGCTGTTAGCCGCCAACGACTCCTGAGAAGCGGCGAGCACTTTTAATACATTGATCGCATTGTGTGATCCGGTCAGCGGTTCCTGCCGGCTGCGGATACAATCGAGAAAATGTTTACATTCCAGCTTAAGAGGCTCTTCCGCAGAAAGATCAATAACCTCCGCCTCCCCCTTGGCGGCGATAGGGCAGCGGTCCACCCAGTTTACTTTATGGGGATAAATCAAAAGCTTCTCCGCCGACAGATCGTCAAATACAGCCATTTTATCGCTGCCTACCACCACCAGCTTCTGCTCTTTAAACGGATGAAGCCAGCTCACGAAGATATGCCCCTTCACTCCGCTGTTAAAATATAAATAAGTAGTGGTCACATCCGCTATCTGATGATTCAAGTAAGAACCTCCGCAAGAGACCACTTCTGCGGGCATCTCTCCCAGGATGCTGGTCATCACTGAAATATCATGGGGGGCAAAGCTCCAGAGGATATTTTCTTCGGTGCGGAATTTGCCCAGGTTCAGCCGGTTGGAATAGAGATAGTAAATCCGGCCCAGGTAGCCGCTTCTGACCAGGGCGACCAGCTTCCGCACTGCCGGATGGTATTCCAATACATGACCGACCATCAAAATCAGGCCTTTTGCCGCCGCCAGATCGGCAATTTCCTGGCCCTGCGCCACGTTCAGCGCCAGGGGCTTTTCCACCAGCACATCTTTACCGGCCTCCAGCGCCCGTTTAGCCATCTGGCTGTGCTGAACGGCCGGGGTTGCAATTACTACTCCGGAAATGCCTGTATCATTCAGGATGTCGTTATAGTCGGCAGTCGTGGTAATTCCGGGATAGAGCTGTGCGTATTCCTGTTGCTTAACAATGTCCGTATCGCATACTGCCTTCAGAACGCCTAGCTCGGCAAAGTTGCGCACCAGGTTTTTCCCCCAGTAACCGCCTCCGACAACCGCTATTTTCAGATCCTGTTCCATCTGTCGCCCCACCTTTGCATAATATATGTTCGCCGCAAGCAGCTTTTAATGATGTTGCTTGAGCATATCTTCATACAAATCGATGTGTTTCCTGATAATGAGATCCCAATCAAACTTAAGGGCTTGTCCTCTGATTTGCTCTCGCGACGGTGGTTTTTCAAGCATTTGAATCACGGCAAAGCTAAAATCTTCTTCAAAATTTGGCCCGTCGTCAACAATAAGGCCTCCATCGCCGACTGCCTCCGGAATACCGCCTGCATTGCTGCCAACCACGGGGCAACCGCACGCTTGAGCTTCTGAAATGATACAGGGAAAACCTTCATTGCGACTGGGTACAACCAGCGCATCCAGAACATTCAACCAAAGCGGCATTTCTTCTGGTGAAACGGTTCCCTTAAACAGAATGTTCAAATTATAAAGCACACACTTCTTTTTAATTTCCGGACCC
>JAGXSR010000177.1 GCA_018333405.1 Dethiobacter sp.
CCCCCGTAGGGGGCTTTAAGAAAATCGTTACGACACAGATCTTAGTATAGCAAAACGGCCAGTAGTATTGCGGGAATAGAAGCCACAATAGGAGCAACTACTGCAGTCCAAAATATATGCTTATAGCCATCTTTATGACTTACAGCTGCTGCCGTGAGCAAAGTAATTACAGCACCGTTATGTGGCAGAGCATCTAGACCACCTGAAGCAATCGAAGCTATACGATGAATTACTTCGGGGTTCAAACCCAGGTCTATATAAACCGGTGCCAATGCTTGAAGGGCGATGCCCAAGCCACCGGAAGCTGAGCCGGTTACCCCTGCCAAAATATTAGTAGCTATAGTGAGCGAGATGAGAGGGCTACCAGGGATACTTAATAAAGCCGAAGAAATAACCGCAAATCCAGCAGTGATGGCCACGATTGAGCCAAAACCAACAACTGCACAGGTGTTGAATAAAGGCATTATCGCATTACTGGCGCCCTTGTTCAGAGTCATCAACTGGTTGGGGATATATTTACTAAATAGGATAGCTGCGACTACAATTCCCAGAACTAGTGCAATGACTACATTGACTTTGAATATATTCATGGCTATCAGTAGCACTACAGGCGGCACGAGGCTTAGTAAAACATTAGGCTTATTATTATCAATAACACTTTGTGTAGTGGATTGCCCTACTCCTTGAGATGGCTCTTCGTAGCCCTTGCCTTCCCGTTGAGATTTATTTATCTGAATTTTCATATACCAGCAACCAACAAAAATTACCACTATACTTGCTACTAAACCGACAAGAGGCGCAGCAGTAGCATGTGTCCCTAAGTAACTCATAGGTATAATATTTGTTAGGGCAGGAGTTCCAGGCACCATAGTCATGGTAAAAGTTGCTGCGCCAAGGGCAATTGGGGCCATCAGTAAACCCCATTCAATGTTCAGTGCTTTAAAGATCGGCCGCGCTAATGGTATAACACTGAAAACAATTACAAACAGATTTACCCCGCCGTAAGTTAACACGGCACAAATGATCATAATGCTGATCAGAGCGCGGTAGGGTTTATCCCTTCCAGTAAGATTTAGCAAGCTATTAGAGATAGATAGGGCTGCCCCACTGTCTTCCATGTACTTACCAAAGAGAGCGCCTAGCATAAATACCAGAAAGAAGCGGATGACAAACCCGCCTAGTCCTTCCATGTAGGCGCCACCTAGCCCTTCCATTAAAGGTATACCGCTGGTCAGGGCTACAATTATGGCACAAAACGGTGCGATTACTAAAACGCTAAATCCACGCATAGCCAAAAACATCAGTAAAGCAAGCGCTACAACAATACCAACAACGCTTAAAGATTCCATTTTTTTACTCCTCCTTTTATTTTATTTTTTTGCATACTGGCTACTTCTTCATACTACTGCCATTAACAGCCATATTGCTTAATTTTAGATAGTGCAATGTTCGTTAAACGTCTTTGGCATGTAACCAAATCGCGGCATTACTCAAACAAAGTTTACCTCTTTCGGCAGTTTCGGTTTGAAAGATGACCTTGCATTCGGATTCCCGCCAAATTTTAGAAACTATAGTTTCACCAGGGTAAACATGACCGACGAAGCGTACTTTAATTGCTTTAAAACGAGCGGGATCGTTATCTGCAAACTCCCTTAGAATAGCCCTTGCCGCAAAACCCATGGTACATAAACCGTGCATGATCGGTCTATCAAACCCTCCCATAGCAGCAAAGTCATGATTGACGTGAATAGGGTTGTAATCTCCAGAAAGTCGGTAGAGTAACGCTTGTTGAGGTATGGTCTTTAAGGCCAGCACCCGATCAGCAACCCTATCTGGAGGGTTGCTGTCCGGATCAGGACCTTTAACTCCCCCAAAACCGCCTTCTCCCCTTACAAAGATGCCAAAGCTGTTGTAAAAAACTGCTTCCCCTTTTTCATTTTCTGTCTCTGCCTCCAATGTCAGCAGAGCACCTTTTCCTTTGTCATAAAGGGATAAAATCCGAGGCCTGGATAAAAACTTTCCGCTAACTGGAAGATGCTTTCTCTTCACTTCAAGATACTGTTCGCCGTGAAGCAACATAGCCAAATTTATCTCTACTCCAGGTAAATCCATGAAACTAAATAGTGCTGGAAAAGGTGGAATTACACCAAAAGTAGGAAACATCTGCAAATCGTTTTCGTACACAAATTTCTGTTCAGTTAGATCTTCCCCTGCACCGATACCTAAAGCGTAAAGTATTACATCTTTAGGTTCAAATTGATATTCCACCGGCTGTAATATTTGTCCCACAATCTTAGGATCAATCGACATATTCACTCCTCCTAAATGCAAACTTCAAGTAAACGCGACTGCAGATCAACCTCTCGGATACCGCCGCCAACGTTAATTGCATAATATCGCTTTCAACCCCAGTTCACCGACTGTGAATACTTTGTGATCCATGGTCTTTAAAGAGGGTGAAATCAACGGCTTGAAAGCCATTTTAGACAAGATGTCTTTCTCTAAATCCACACCAGGTGCCACTTCTATGAGTGTCAGACCTGACTCCATCAACTCAAAGACTGCCCTTTCTGTTACATAGAGCACTCTCTGTCCCATCTTTCGGGCATAATCACCACTGAAGCTAATCTGCCCAACTTGCTCAATAAATTTTGAATACTTGCCATCCCGGACAATTATCATTTTACCATCTGTCACCGTCACGTCCATTTCGCCGGCCATGAAAGTGCCGCAGAAGACAACAGACTTTGCAGATTGGGTTATATCCACAAAACCACCCACACCAATAAATCTATTACCCAATTTGCTCACATTAACATTTCCGTGAATGTCTGCTTGGGCAAAACCGACAAAAGTTTGATCCAAACCGCCACCATTAATAAATTCAAACATGGTTGGTTGGCTCAATATTTTAGTGGGGTTCAAAGCTGCGCCGAAACTAATCCCACCCACTGGAGTGCCACCAAAGGGACCTGCTTCCACGGTCAAAGTAAACTTATCACTTACTCCTTCTATAGCCGATAGTGAGGACACTAACTCGGGAATCCCTAGACCTACATTTATCACAGCGCCTTTCAGTAGTTCTAAAGCCGCCCTGCGAGCGATAATATTATCTTCTGCTTTACGCTCTGCAGTGATACCACTACTCAATGCCCTAATTTTTTCATATGTTTCAATGGGGTTAATATCCCGCACTTCACCTGTATAGGCTGGGTTATATTCCTCAATAAAGGTCTGTTTTTGACTGGGATTTACCACTACAGCGTCAACCAGCCGGCCGGGAATATAAACATCCCGTGTATTCATTGATCCTTCAGCAGTGAGTCGCTCCACTTGAACGATCACTCTACCTCCACAAGCCTTAGCTGCTAATGCAAGTTCAAAAGAATCAACCGGAGTAGCCTCTTTCTCCACACTGATATTTCCGGTAGGGTCAGCGGTAGTCCCTCGGATCAATGCTACGTGTATTGGGAAAGCTTTATAGAAGAGATACTCATGTCCATCTATTTCCATCAATTTAACCAGATCTTCCTTGGCAGCTTCATTGATTTTCCCGCCATCTTGGCGTGGGTCGATAAAAGTGCCCAACCCGATCCTTGTCAAGTGCCCGGGTTTTTTTGAAGCAATTGCTCGATATAGTTGAGCAATTTGCCCTTGAGGCAGATTGTACCCTTCAATTTTGTTATCCGTAGCCATTCTGCTTAAATGCCTAGCCGAATCCCAGTGCCCAGCAATCATCCTTTTCAGCAAACCCTCGTGAGCCAGCTGGTTTACCAAAGCTCTTAACTCAAAAGGTGCTTGCCCGGCGGCAAAGACCAACGTTAAATCCCGCGGCGTTCTCGTCGCTTGGTAACGCCTATCAAGAGCATCAATAATCAGATCTGGAAAACCTATGGCCCCTATGCCGTTAGTGGCAATAGTCTGACCGTTTTCAATTAGAGCTACGGCTTCTTCAGCTTTAAAAATTTTTTGCATGGTGTTTGCCTCCTCATTGTTATCAAATTCACTTACACCTATAATTATTAGCAAAAACCGTACCAACGTCCACCACGGCAGCGGAAACAACTTATAAAGGATTATTTGTCACTGAATACAGGGCGCAGTGTTGAAGAAGTGTCGTTGCAGCTCTCAGACCGAGTCAGGAATTACTGGAAGGCTTATAGAATAGGCTTATCAATACCGTCGAAAAGTGTGGAAAATATCAACGCTGTAGAGTAATTCTACACAGCTAATCCTAATAACGCCCTATCAGAATTTATTTTTTTTTAGTTTATTGTGAATCGTGGAACGGTGTATACCTAATAGGCGTGCAGCATGGGTTACATTGCCTTGGCAAGTATCAAGAGCTTGTTTGATTAGGTTTAACTCCGCTTGTTTAAGGGTGTTAGCAGTTTTGAAATGAGAACGCTTCATAACGGTTATAATTTTAGGAAGAAACCAGTGTATATCTTCTAACTGAATAAACCTGTTACGCATGGTGTTCATAGTTCTTTCTATGGTATTGTGTAGTTCGCGAACGTTGCCTGGCCAGTCATACTTAACCAACAGTTCCAACACATCGGGGTGAATACCTTCTACTTTGATTCCCAACCGCTCATTAAGTTCGTTCACGAAATGCTCTGCCAACAGAGGGATATCTTCTCGTCGATCCCTGAGAGGAGGTATATGCAGAGAGATCACGTTTAAGCGATAGTATAGGTCTTCCCTGAAACTCTTATTTTCAACCATTTTTTCCAAGTTCGCATTTGTAGCAGCTACAATTCGCACATTAACTTTATGGGGCGCTAGGCTACCTACTTTTTCCACTTCCCCATCCTGCAGGATACGCAGCAGCTTAGCTTGGAGCCTTAAAGCGAGATCGCCGATTTCATCAAGGAAAATTGTGCCTCGATGAGCTAAATCAAATTTGCCCGGCTTGCCTGCACTCCGGGCTCCAGTGAAAGCACCGCTTTCATAACCAAAGAGCTCGGATTCCATTAATTCATCAGGTATAGCCGCGCAATTAACCTTGATAAAATTATTAAACCGGCGACGACTGGAAAGGTGCAACGCATGAGCAAACAGCTCTTTTCCTGTGCCAGTATCTCCGGTGATCAGCACTGTAGAATCATTTTTTGCGATAAAAGTTAATTGTTCCTTGGCTATATTGATTGCTTGGGAGACACCGATAATATTTTCCAATGAGTAGCGGGCACCTCGAAGTTTTTCAACTTCATTGCGGTAATAGGTTAGTTCGGCATCGAGTTTATTAAGGTTTTTAAGAAATCCTTTAACTTCATCCAAGTTGTCAAAAACACTAAAAGCTACGGCTCCGAT
>JAGXSR010000178.1 GCA_018333405.1 Dethiobacter sp.
ACCGCTTCCGCAATCAGTTTCGGTTCCTCATCTTCTTTGATATCCGTTCTGCCTTTTATAACTATTAAGCTGTCTTCTTTAAACAGATCGGCATTTTTTTCATATAATTCGCTGAAGACAACCACCTCGACCGTACCGGTCAGATCTTCCAGCCTGATAAAAGCCATTGGTTTTCCTTTTTTTGTATATAACGAGCGCACCATGGCCACTATTCCGCCCACGGATATAGTGCAGTTATCTCCTGTCTCTCCAATCTCGGCACAACAGACCAGGTGCGTCCACTTTTTCAGCAGATGGCGATAGCGCTCCAGGGGGTGGCCGGATATATAGAGCCCCAGCATCTCCTTCTCCAGCGTCAGGCGCTCCTGGTCGGAGAAAGCCGGAATTTGCGGCAGCGAATCTTTAAGCATATCTTCCCGGCACCCCGGGTCCAGCAGCGAAAACATGGAGATTTGACCGTTTAGCTTTTCCCGTTGAGCTGACTGCCCCTGGGCTAACGCTTCATCCAGGCAGGCCAGGTACTGGGCGCGGTGTCCACCAAGCGAATCAAAAGCTCCGCATTTAACAAGACTCTCCACTACCTTGCGATTGCAGAGACGGGTGTCCACCCGCGCCGTAAAATCACAAAGTGAAACAAACGGCTTTTCCCGGCGCGCTGTTAAAATTGACTCTATCGCGCTTAAACCTACATTTTTTACAGCGGCCAGACCAAAACGAATACGGTCACTGGTCACCACTGTAAAATTGGTTTCACTTTCGTTAATATCCGGCGGCAGTATAGCCATGCCCTGCCGCTTGCCATCGGCAATATACATGGCCACCTTATCGCTGTTCGCATAATAGCCGGTCATCAGCGTAGCCATGAATTCAACCGGATAGTTTGCTTTCAGGTAAGCCGTCTGGTAGGCAATTAAAGCATAGGCTGCGGCATGGGATTTGTTGAAACCGTAAGATGCAAACTTTAAAATCAGGTCGTATATCTCTTTGGCCAATTTCTTCGTAAATCCACCCGCGATACAGCCTTGGATAAACAGGGCTTGCTGTTCATCCAGGATCTCTTTTTTCTTTTTACCGATCGCCCGCCGCAGCAGGTCCGCCTGCGCCAGAGTAAATCCGGCCATCCGGGCGGCAATTTCCATGATCTGTTCCTGATAGACAATAACCCCGTAGGTCTCGCTTAAGATCGGTTCCAGCACAGGGTGGAGAAACTGAATCTGCTCCCGGCCATGCTTACTGTTAATAAATGTCGGGATTTGCTCCATGGGCCCCGGGCGGTAGAGAGCCACCACGGCAGTGATATCTTCAAACTTGCTTGGCTGCAGTTCGCGCAGCACTCCGCGCATACCGGCACTTTCCAACTGGAATATCCCGGCGGTTTCACCCGAGGATAGTAACTCAAATGTTTTGGCATCATCCCATGGTATATCTTCCAAAGCAATCTTCAGGTTGTGGCGCTTATGGACAAGCTTGCAGGTCTCACCCATGATGGTTAAAGTTTTCAACCCTAAAAAGTCCATCTTCAGTAAGCCTAAACTCTCCAGAGTCCCCATCGGGAACTGCGTTACCACCACACTGTCTGTTGTTTTAAACAGAGGCACATAGTTGACCAGAGGTTCCCGGGCGATAACCACACCGGCGGCGTGAATCGAAGCGTGCCGCGGCATTCCTTCGACAGCCCGCGAAGTATCCAGTAGCTGCCGGCAGCGCTCATCCCGGCAGAACTCTTTCAGCTCTTTCACCTGATCCAAGGCCCGAGGTATACTCATTCCGGGCTCCGTAGGGATCAACTTGGCGATCCGGTCCACTTCCCCGTAAGAAAAACCCAAAGCCCGGCCTACATCCCGCACCGCAGCCCGTGCGGCCATTGTGCCGAAAGTAATGATCTGGGCTACCCGATCCTGCCCATATTTATCCAGCACATAATGCAGAACCTTGTCCCGCTTATCATCGCAAAAATCAATGTCTATGTCGGGCATCGACACCCGTTCCGGGTTAAGAAATCGCTCAAAGAAAAGTCCGTTACGGATAGGATCGATATTGGTAATTCCCAGGCAGTAGGCAACAAGGCTTCCGGCAGCCGAACCGCGGCCCGGTCCTACTAAAACTCCCTCCTGCCGGGCATAGCGGATCAGATCCCAGACGATTAAAAAATAACTGCAATAGTCCATCTGTTTGATCACTTGAAGCTCATATTCCAAACGTTTGAGCAACTCAGCGGTTGTTTCCGGATAACGCCACTTTAGCCCGTCCAGACAAAGAGCATTTAAAAATCCGTCGGCAGAGATTCCCGGCGGGAGTTCATATTCAGGCAGATGCAACTGGTCGAATTTCATTTCCAGGTTGCAACGTTCGGCAATAACCCCTGTATTTTCCAGAGCCTCCAGGCATTCCGGGAACAGCGCCGCCATCTCCCGGGCCTCTTTGAAATAAAATTCCTGCGATTCAAACTTCAGGCGGGCAGAGTCATGTATCGTTTTTCCGGTTTGAACACATAGCAACACATCGTGCACAAACGCGTCTTCCCGGGACAGATAATGCACATCATTAGTGGCCACCAAAGGAATCTTCTCTTCCTGTGACAGCTGTTTGAGGAGATGATTCACGGCAGCCTGATCCGGTAAGTGGTGGTTCTGAATCTCGAGAAAAAAATTATTTGCTCCGAAAATATCTCTGTACTCCCGTGCCACGCGGCGCGCGTTTTCCTGCTCGCCACGGATCATCCTGACCGGAATCTCGCCGGCCAGGCAGCCGCTGAGGGCGATCAGACCGGCGGCATTTGACGCCAGCAGCTCCCGGTCGACCCGCGGCTTGTAGTAAAAGCCTTCTGTATAGCCGGCAGAAACAATACGCATCAGGTTGCGGTAACCGGTTTCATTCTCAGCCAGCAGCACCAGATGGTACTGATAATCATCATGTTTCGGCTCTTTATTCAATCGGGTTCGGGGGGCCACGTATACCTCACAGCCGATTACCGGCTTTATCCCTACACTCATTGCCTCACGATAGAAGTCGATCACGCCGAACATGTTGCCGTGATCGGTAAGGCCTAAGGCCGGCATTTTTAAATCGGCTGCCCGCTTCACCAACTGCTTTATCCGGGCCGCCCCGTCCAGCAGGCTATATTCACTATGGGTATGCAAGTGTACAAAACCGGACATTAATCTTCCTCACTTCTTAAAACTTGGCTGTTGAACGTAATGAAAAGCGTTACTCAGACTGCCGGGCGCGTTGACGAATAATTTCTCCCCGTGCGTAGAGTACACCTGTATCCGCAGGCGAGCGCTTAAGCTTACTGCCGGCGGAGCGGCGCATCCTTTTCCGAATCAGGCTCACCTGTCGTTTCAGCATCACTTCTCTGCCGAAAGCGACAGCGGAAGCCATGGCAACCAGCATCCATATTGCGGAAAATAATCCTGACCTAGAGCTAAGCTCCGGCTCCGGCAGGAGAATCAAACCTGCTGCCGGCAGGAGCAGCGCCGTCAGTAAGCCGATTATGGCAGACCATCCCTTCATGGCATTACCTCCTCTTGCTCTAATGTTTAAGCGCAAGGAACGGATTTCATGCCTTCCCGCTGCAAATTCTTTATAATCGGTCGGCTGCTCTGCTTATCCACCAGCTTCTAGTTCATGCGCCCTAGCCGCGGCAACTCGAACCGTGTCCGCTTTCCCGCTCGGCGCCCTCACCGTGTTCTTTCTCTCCCTGTAAGGCATTATGAAACTGGCGCAGGCGCTCCAGCACTGCCTGGTTAAAACTGCCCGGGCTAAAAGTCCCGTCCTCTTGCTGCTCACCGGCCGACAGGCCGGACAGAAGCTCCAACCCGTCATTCACTGAGGAGATGCAATAAATATTAAACTTACCCTGCTCCACCGCTTCTAAAAGCTCTTCTTTCAACATTAAATTTCGCCGGTTTTGCACCGGAATGATCACACCCTGATCACCAGTTAAGCCTTTCAATTTACAGGTGTCGAAAAATCCTTCAATCTTGCTGTTGATGCCGCCTACCGGCTGAATTTCCCCTTGCTGGTTCACCGAACCAGTGATGGCCAACCCTTGTTTTAATGGAATACCGGCCAGGCTGGAAAGAAGGCAGAGCAGCTCGGCGGCAGAAGCGCTGTCTCCTTCCACCCCCGAGTAAGATTGTTCAAAACAGATGCCGGCGGAAAGGGTTAGCGGAATCAGGCGCCCGTAACGCTGCCCTAAACAGCCGCTTAAAATCAACACGCCCTTATCGTGAATTCGGCCGCTGAGCTGGCTCTCCCGTTCTATATTAATAATTCCGCGGCGTCCCAGGTAGGTGGTGGCGGTAATGCGGGAAACTCTCCCAAACTGATGATCGCCTAGCTCAATTACCGACAGGGCATTGATCTGTCCCACTTTTGCTCCGGACAGATCGATTAAGATCTGCCCTCTCTCTACCGCCTCCAGCATTTTGTGTTCATACTTATTGGATCGGTAGGCTTTTTCAGCCAGCGCTTTATCCACCTGCGCTGCTCCAACCGTTTCCAGCCCGCCCAATTCCGCCCAAGCATCGGCTTCGCAGAGCAGCTCTACAATTTCATTAAAGCGAGTGCTGAGCTTCTCCTGGTGTTCCGCCTGCCTGGCGCTGTGCTCCACCACCTTGGCCACTGCATAGCGATCAAAGTGCCGCAGCGACTGTTGCCTGGTGTGATAGGCGATAAAACCGGCCATTTTTACCGTGTTTTCTTCTGCCCGCTCCATCTCCACATCGAAGTCCGCTTTTATTTTAAACAGCTTGCGGAAATCTTCGTCGTAGTGATACAGAAGCTGGTACAGATACGGGCTGCCGACGATCACCACCTTAAGCTGCAGCGCTATAGGCTGCGGACGCAAAGTGGACATGGTCACCAGACCGTAATGTTCACCTAGATTCTCTATCCGGATCTCCCGGGTTTTTAGTACCCGCTTCAGAACTTCCCAGGACTGCATTCCGGTCAAAACATCCCGCGCCTGAAGAATAAGGTAGCCTCCATTGGCCCGGTGCAGCGCTCCGGCCTTGATCATGGAGAAATCTGTCATCACCATGCCGAAGCGGTTCTCATATTCTACCCGGCCGAGCAGATTGTAGTATGACGGGTTGGTCTCGTAAATCACCGGAGCCCCTGCGGTTTCCTTGTTATCTACCAGCAGGTTGACCTTGTAGCGGATTTCTGTCTGCTCCTGGCTCTGGCGCCGCAGCCAGAGAAGTGGAAGCTGCTGCTGTTGCTCCTCATCATCTCCCCTGAATTCATGCAGGCTGGACAGCAGATCTTCCTGGAAAGCTTTCAGGTATTTTTGAACCGCGGGGAAGTCCGAGTACTGCTCCAGAAGATCGTTAAACAGGTGGCCGGTAGCCGCCAAAGCAATGCGTTGGTCCAACTGTTTAAATTTTTCTTTCAAATCGCGCTCCGCTGCCTGTATCCGCCGCATGATCTCCATGGCTTTCAGCTGCACTTCCGTAGACTTTTTTTCAAGTTCATCTTTGACGGATTGATCCAGCTTGGCGTAGTCTTCTTCTCCCACCGGCTCACCATCCACCAGGGGGACAGTGACAAAACCGGCATTGATTCTTTTTAGAGAAAAACCCTGCTCCTGCGCGGTTTTGCTCAACTTTTCCAAAAGATTGGATCGCGTTTCCTGAAAATCTTTTACATAAGAGGCTTTTTGCCTTTCATATTCTTCCCCGTCGAATGCTTTGGGTATGGTCTGTTTCAGATCTTCCAACATCTCTTCCACCTGACGACAAAATTTTACCCCCATGCCGGCCGGCAAATTTAAGGCAATGGGCTCTCCAGGGTGATCAAAGTTATATACATAACACCAATCGTCCGGCACCGGTTCGTCAGCCGATATTTTACTGATAATTTCGCGGGCATAACTGGATTTTCCCGTTCCGGTCAAACCGGTCATGAAGATGTTATAGCCGTGTCTTTTTACCCGTAGGCCGAATTCCGTAGCCCGCACCGCTCTTTCCTGGCCGATCATCCCTTCTAAAGGCGGCGCCTCTGCGGTGGTATCATATGGCAGCAGATACGGATCATAACGGTATTTTAAATCAGCGCTTTGCAGTTTTTCCCAACTCATCAGACCACTCCTCAGATGTTCAGTTTATATATTGTACTTTTGACGGACAGTATTGATGCAAATTACATTCATGACACAACGGGCGCCGGGCTTTGCACACTTTACGGCCATGCGCGATCAGCCGATGGTGGGCCGCCCCCCATTCCTGGGGCGGGAGAAGTTGTTTTAGCTCTTCCTCTACCTGCTCCGCCTTTTTCGAAAAAGCGAGTCCCAATCGCCTGGCAACTCGAAAAATATGTGTGTCTACAGCCAAAGCCGGCTTCCGGAATGCAATATTCAATATAACATTAGCTGTTTTACGGCCTACCCCGGGCAGTGCCGTCAGCTGTTCATATCTGTCCGGAACCTGGCCGCCGTGCTTTTGCAGTATTATATGGCTGGCTTCAATTAAATAACGACTTTTATTGCGGAATAGACCACACCCATGTAAGTACTGCTCCAGCTCGGCCCGGTCCATCTGAGACAGCTCTTTCAGCGTGCTTGCCCTTTGAAAGAGCTTAGGCGTAATTCGGTTTACCTGTTCATCTGTAGTCTGGGCGGAGAGCATGGTCGCCACAAAAAGTTGGTACGGATCTGCGAAATTAAGGGCTGTTTCCGCGCGGGGATATTGTTTTTTCAGCAGTTCAAATACATTTTGGATACGCCGGTATTCATAGTGATCCATCTTCGGCAAACAATACCCTCTTGTTGCTTTCATCGGTTTGAGACAACTCTTCGCTAGCCGTTAACTTATACTATTATAGATCGTAGCTTTAAGCTGGTAAACCCATTTATGGAAATCGCGAAAATAATTTAATGTAGAAAATTTTATCACTCAGACAGGAGGTTAAATAAAGCGCAGCGCTTCAGCCGGATCAAGCCTGGCCGCCTGGCGTGCCGGTAAAAT
>JAGXSR010000179.1 GCA_018333405.1 Dethiobacter sp.
AGGAGGAGGCCGCTACCGGGTCTTTCACGACCGGATTGTAGCCGGCACCTTTATGATGGCCGCTGCGGTCACACATGGTGCGGTAACTGTGGAAGATGTGCTTCCCGGTCACCAGGCGGCGCTTATCCGGCTGTTAGAAGAAGCCGGGGTGGAAGTGGAGACCGGTGATAACTGGATCACTGTCCGGGGCGGCCCATTTACAGCGGTATCCCTGGTAGAGATAGAACCGTTCCCGGGCTTTCCCACAGATCTCCAACCTCAGTTGGTAGCGATGCTGGCCTTGGCCCGGGGCAGAAGCGTCGTGGTGGAAAATGTTTTTTCCAAACGCTTCCGTCATGTTACGGAGCTAAATAAAATGGGAGCAAGAATAACCTTGAGGGATAACCGGGCTGAAATACAGGGGGTCAGACACTTAAGAGGAGCGGTAGTCGAAGCGACTGATTTACGGGCCGGCGCGGCCCTGGTTCTGGCTGGATTGGCGGCCCGGGGGAATACAGTTATTTACGGGCGCAAATTTATAGAGCGGGGCTATGAAAACCTGCACGGCATATTGAATTCTCTGGGCGCCCAGGTAGAGCCGATCAACCGCTCTGCTTTATGTGGTAAGGGGGTTTAAAGATGTATAATCGGGAACATGTACATATTCTCAGTCCGGCTAAAACAGCAAACAGGACTTTGGGTAAGAAGAGATTACTCAGAGCGGGAGCGCGAATTTTGCTTTTCACAGCCTTCCTGTTGTTGCTGAAACAGGGGGATGCCCTGTTTTCCGTCAAAGAGATACAGATCAGCGCCCCGGCCAATTTTGACCGGAACACTCTCCTGGAGCTGAGCGGTATCAGGGCCGGGACAAGCATCTTTTGGATCAATTCCCGGCAAGCGGCTCAACGCTTGCTGGAGGAGCCGGCTGTATTAAGCGCTGAGGTCACGCGGGTTTTCCCTTCGGCAATAGCAATAAATGTCACAGGCAGAGCTCCCTTTGCCTATATCCTCATCGAAGGAGACTGTTGGTTTGTGGACAGTGAAGGATTAATCTACAGGCAGGCTAGCCGGCTAACCGGCAGCCTGCCTGTAATTACCGGAGTGGAGAGGGATCAGCTGGTTTTAGGGCAGCCTCTGAAAGATCCGGATCGGGCGGGAGCGTTGAAAGCATTTATCGCGGCGCTGGCCGCGGAGCCTGATCTGAATCTGTCCGAGTTAAATCTGGCAGATAGTAAAAATATGGTTCTTTATACAACAGCCGGCCTGAAAGTGCTGCTGGGAGATAGCGGCAATATGGCCCGAAAACTGGCTTTACTACGGGAAGCGCTGCCCTATTTGCCGGAAATATCCGGCTGCAGGCTTTTGGACGTGAGGAGTGGGGAGCATCTGGTCATTGCGGAGAAGCTGTCAAATTAATGTGGACGGGTGGGGTAATAAATGAAAAAGTAACAATTCTAAGAGAGGGAATTTACTAGTTATGGTGAATGAGTCAGATATGTGGCCACGGTTGTAACGAATGGAAAGGCAGGGAAGGGTAAGGGGGTGCAGAGATGAATCGGAGAAATTATCTTGTCGGTATGGATGTCGGCACGACTCAGGTCAGGGTCATTGTCGGAGAGCCTCGTTCAGACGGTACTGTCAGTGTTACCGGCCTGGGTGTCAGTCCCTCCGAAGGTTTGAAGAAAGGAATTATAGTTGATTTAGAAAAAACAGTGGAATCCATTGCTGCTGCCGTGGCGGAAGCGGAACGGATGTGCGGTCAGAGTATTGCTTCGGCTTATGTGGGATTAAAAGGTTCAAGCTTGGATCTGATCAGCAACCGGGGTGTTGTTGCCGTTTCGTCGGAAGACCGGGAAATCAGGGAAGATGATATAGGCAGAGCTTTGCAGGCTACCCGGGTAATCGCGTTGCCCCCGGATCGGGAAATTGTGGATATTATTCCCCGGGAATATATCGTGGACGGTTATGATGGAATCCGTGATCCGTTGGGGATGTTGGGCGTGCGCCTCGAGGTTGATGCGATGATTGTCACCAGCCGGATCTCTTTCCTGCGGAACTTGATGCGCTGTGTCAACCGGGCGGGTATTGACATCAACGGCCTTGTTTTGCATTCGCTGGCCAATGCCGAGGTTTCGCTTTCTGCTGATGAAAAAGAGTTAGGTGTGTTCCTGGTGGATTTAGGGGGAGGGGCCACCGAAATATCTTTATTTCAGCAGGGAAAGCTGCGCCAAATATGCACAATCCCCATCGGCGGCGACCATATTACCAACGATCTGGCCTTAGGGTTAAGGACAAGCTATTTTGCCGCTGAAAGCCTGAAACTGGAGCACGGACGCGCCTTTTGTGCGCAGAGCGGCAATGAAGTGAGAATTGAAGTGAGTATGGTAGGCAGTAAAGAGCGTCGTCTTGTATCTGAGAAAGAAATCAGCCGCTTTATTGAGCCGCGGATCCAGGAGATGTTTCAGATTGTGCGCGAAGAAACGATCAGGATGGGCTGGACAGAGTTGCCGCCGGCGGGTGTGGTTTTGTGCGGCGGTGTATCGGCGATGCCTGGTATTTTGGACGTGGCGCGTATTTACTGTAACAGTGAACAGGTTCGCCTGGCAGAGCCTGACTATCTCGGGATTCACAACCCGATGTATTCCGCCGCCTTAGGTACGCTGTATTATGTGCACCGCAAACAACCAAAGCACTTCACTCATGAGCGGGGGGGGAAGCCTGCCCACAGGAAGAGTGCGGGGTTGTGGCGGAAAATGAAAAACTGGATGGGAGAGATACTCGAATAGGACACGGTGCGAGGGAGGGGAATTGATGTTTATTGAATTTGACATGGACACGGAACGATACGCCTCCATCAAAGTAGTGGGAGTAGGCGGCGGCGGGAGCAATGCGGTAAACCGGATGATTGCCGCAGGGCTTAAAGGAGTAGACTTTATTGCGGTGAACACGGATGCCCAGGCCCTGTACCTATCTAATGCCGGAACCAAGCTGCAAATCGGAGAGAAGCTGACCAAGGGG
The DNA here is from genome assembly GCA_018333405.1 of Dethiobacter sp. Taxonomy (GTDB): domain Bacteria; phylum Bacillota; class Dethiobacteria; order DTU022; family DTU022; genus JAGXSR01. The sequence goes on from JAGXSR010000179.1 coordinate 2,998, forward strand.
CTTGGCGCCGGCGCCAACCCTGAAATCGGCCGCCAGGCTGCGGAAGAAAGCCGTGACGGCATCGAAAACGCGCTGAAAGGCGCCGACATGGTTTTTATTACTGCGGGAATGGGTGGGGGCACAGGCACAGGCGCAGCGCCGGTAATCGCCGAGATGGCCCGCGAACTTGGAGTGTTGACGGTTGGAGTGGTAACCCGTCCTTTCAGCTTTGAAGGGCGGTCGCGTCAGAGACAAGCGTCGGAGGGCATTGCCCGCATTAAAGACAAAGTAGATACGCTCATCGTTATTCCCAATGACCGTCTGATGCAGGTGGTGGAGAAGCGTACGCCTATTTTGGAAGCGTTTCGCATTGCTGACGACGTGCTCAGGCAGGGTGTTCAAGGCATATCCGATTTAATTGCTGTGCCCGGGCTGATTAACCTGGATTTTGCCGATGTGCGTACCATCATGTCGGAAACCGGCCCCGCTTTGATGGGGGTGGGCCAGGCCAGCGGAGAAAACCGCACCGTTGATGCAGCCAGGGCCGCTACCAGCAGCCCGCTGTTGGAGACCTCGATCGAAGGAGCCCAGGGTGTATTGATCAATGTTACCGGGGGGCCGGACTTAGGGTTGTTTGAGGTGCATGAAGCAGCGGAAATTGTGGCCGGGTATGCCGATCCTGACGCTAATATCATTTTCGGAGCAGTGATCAACGAGAATTTTACGGAACAGGTAAGAGTGACTGTGATTGCCACCGGATTTAAACAGAAAAGCGAAGTAAACCGTCCGGCGATATCGGAATTGGGGCGCAGCGCTTACGCGCGTGGTGAAAATATTGACAAACCGGCTTGGTCCCGTCAGTTCCGAGAGCGATAAGGAGTAGAGCTATCTGATTTGGGGCGGGAAACGCTGTCTTGCTCCGGAAAGGAATCTTGAAGCTGGATAAAAAGTTTGGAGAAAAGGCTTGCCCTTCAACCGGGTCAGGTCTTTTTTTGTCATTATTTTTGGCAAACCTGCCTCCAAACTGCGACAGCTTTTCAGGGCCGGGGGGGCTATAATGTAACATATCCGGGCAGGATCGTTCATATAGATTTAGAACGAGCCCCTTCGGAGGGGGAATATGGATGTACTGGGATCTGCTGTTCTTAATCAATCTGACCGTCAACTATTTTATCTTGTTCATTACCGCCAGGCTGTTTCGCAAACAACCGGGGATACCGCGCTTGCTGTTCGGCGCAGCTTTAGGCGCGTTGACCGTTCTGTTGTTAAAATTGCCGCTTTTCCCGGCGCTTATATTGACTATGACTGCAGCTACGCCTCTGATCATGATTATCCTGACGTTTTGGCCGTTACGCCGGTTAGAGCTGTTTATCCTCTGGTGTGCGGTGTTCCTGGTCTCTTTTCTGACCGGCGGGGCTGTTTTGGCCTTGT
>JAGXSR010000180.1 GCA_018333405.1 Dethiobacter sp.
GGCCTGTTCATCAGCCAGCGGCCGCAGATGCCGCAGGGAGATAACATTTTCCACAGAATGTTTTTAACCGACCTCTCCAAGGAGGTGTGGGGCTCTATCCTCTCCTCAGGAAAGCCCCTGGGTGTATGCCTGTTCGGGTCCACCCGGATGATCCATCAGAGCAAGCGCTCAGTTGAATTTCCCATTTTTAACAGCCCGGAGGAGCTGGTGGGCGCTTTGGCCGTGCAGATGAAATATCACGAACATAAACTAAAGATGAAGGATCGGCCGCCGGAGCCTCTGCCGGCCGGCATTGACCGCGAAGCCGCCGCCCGCTGGATGAAAGGCAAACAGGGAGACTTCGGCGAAGAGCTGCTTGAGCTTTTGTCCGCCTACGGCATCCCGGTTGCCGCCTCAAAGATTGCCGTCGATAGAGAAGATGCTGTGCGGCAGGCCCGGGCGCTTGGCTTCCCGGTAGTGATGAAAGTAGTCTCTCCCGATGCCCTGCATAAATCCGAGGCCGGGGGCGTGATGATCGGAATAGAACATCCCGGGCAGGTGGAAGAAAACTTTGATCTAATCCGCTCCAACCTGCTGCGTTACAAACAGGAGGCGCGCTTCGAAGGGGTACGCATCCAGCAGATGGCCAGCGGCGGTTATGATCTCTTTGTGGGTGGAAAATATGATCCCTCTTTCGGACCGGTGGTCTTTTTTGGTTTGGGAGGCATCTATATTGAGCTGTTCCGGGATGTGGCCTGCGCCCTCTGCCCTGTCGACCGATCGGATCTGACCGAACGGCTGAAACGGCTGAAAGCGCATAATCTGCTCGCAGGCCTACGCGGCCAGCCTCCCGGCGACCTTTCCGCTTTTATCGATCTGGTGGCGCGTGTTTCCCACCTGCTAGCCGACTTTCCTGCTCTCCTTGAGCTTGATATAAACCCGGTGCGGGTTTTTGCCGAGGGCCGCGGCGCCTTAGCCTTAGACGCCCGGGCCAGAATCGGGCAGGCGGCAGATCGTTTGCCGCATCTGCGTTTAACGCTTTAGGAAAGCTCAAGGCTAATTGATCCGGAAAAACGCTTCGTCAAATTCCGGCTTATCCTGGTAGCGGGACATGAAAAAACCGGGCAGGGCATCGATCTGCTCAAAAAGTGTAGGATCAACCTCAATCCCTGCCGCAAGCAGGGTTTTGATCAGCTCCTGCGGATCAGGCGGGCATCCTTTCACCACCAGCAAATTCTTAATATGCGGGTGATCTTTGTTCAGTCTGTGCATGCACCGTCCCACCAGGATGGTGGACTTCATACCCGGAGAGGGCTTCATGATTTTACCAGTGAGCACCTCCACCTGCTCAAACGGTTCTCCTTTCCAGGCATAGCGGATAGCGGTGAGGGTCAGGCCGTTTAAAGCCGAGCAGTAGGTGCACATCGTGTGGTCATATTTTCGGTAATATAGCCCTTTGATCCCTTGTTTAGCCAAAGGCATGGGCATCTCACCGGTCTCGCTATTGCTGTATTCAAAATCATGCCCGTGAAACGAAGCTACATCTTCTATTCTTTCACCCACTACCTCCACATCGGAAAGATCCAGGGGGCGGCAGCGGTTTTTGGCTGCCCAGACCAGGTGCGACACTGTGGCCGGCTCATGGCCCAGCACTTTGGATCCAACCAGGTCAGCCGCTAAAAAGTCAGCAGAGGCAATGAGCAGGTTGCTTCGCCTCATTCTGCCGTCAAAGGCCGGGCCACGCTCCAGGGAGAAAATGCCGTCGATCAGGGTAAGCATGGGCGGCATTTGATCAGCCAGCCTGGCGATATGGAAATGAAGATCTTTGTCCGGATCCGGGCTATGGCAGATCTTGCGTGAGCTGATGTCGATAGCCCCTTTCAGGTTTTTCAGGCTCAGGCTGACTACGGTCTGGTTATGCGATTTCATAGCCGGAATATTGACAATAAAATCGCTGTTTAAAATATCTTTGTTGAATTTTAGTATAATACCTGCACCCAGATCTACCTTCTGAAAAGGGCGCTCCATGACATTAATTAATTTTACCCCGTAACGCAGCCTTAAGGTTTCATAGCCGAGGGTTTTAAAAGCATGGGCAGCCGTTTCCTGATTATTTGCGCCGCCGGAGACAATCCCTTCCCCGATCGTAATATCTTCGATACCGTGCTCTTTGAGCAGGAGCACCACATCTTCGATCACGCGAGAGGTGGTGATCACCCCCCACTTGGGAAAAGCGCAGGCCTTAGTCCAGAAAACAATATTCGGTTTGATAAAAACCCGCGCCCCGGGCGGCATCCGATCAAGCCCGCCGCAATTTAAAACCGCCTTGCGCACAGATTCAAACGGCCGTTCGTAGCGTTCGATGGAAACAATATGCTTAGGCACAAGCGCAGCCTCCCTTAATGCTGAAGATCAAATGTTGACAGATTACCTCTATTATGAAGCGGCTAAAAGAGATTTTCGCGGAGCGCTTAGACTAAATATTTCCGGCTGACGCGCCCGAAAAGCTCCCGCTGCACCAAGGGCAGATCCCGGTGGGTGATAATGCCGACAATCGGTTCGTGGTTTTCACCCTGCCGGGTAATTATGGCCGCTTCGAGCTTGCTTCCTTTTTCCTGAAAGCGTAAAAACAGCTCCGGTATATCAAATAAGCAGGTAGAAGACGAAATGATGCTATAATCGTCTCTGCCTCGGGCATAGGTTAAAACCTCACCCACAGTAGTATTGTTAAGATCAAAGGAGCCCTCGGCCAGACCGGCTCCCATCCAGCGCACGATCAGGTTGGAAGTGATCAGGCCACGAATATCCCCCCGGTCCAGTATCGGCGCCTGGGAATAGTTGTTAGTGCTTAAACAACGGATCGCCTGGGAGACGCTGTCTCCTGCGTTCAAAGTCAGCACCTCCTTTTGAAACAGAGGGATAACCATCGGCGGTTTCAATAGCGTCGAAGCGATAGCTTCTATGCTTTTCACCGCCTCGTCATTGGGTGTGGCAATTATTTGTCCGTCTGCGCGATCGTGGACAATGGCGTTGCGCAAATCTGCGTATTCCCGGAGATCAAACTTATGGCGTCTGATCACCGGGTTGACCTTGGCCGCCATATCCACCATGATATAAAAACGGCGGTGTTCTTTTAGATCGAGGATTCTTTGCATCTCCCGTTCGATGAGCGCGTAGGCATTCAGAAAACGCTCCACATTGTTCAATGTTTACGGCACCTGCCTCTCCAACGATTACCCTGGTCCGCAATCCCCGCGTAGGGACCTCTTTCGCCCATACCGGTTATAAATCAGATAGCGGGCAAATCAAAGCTCTGCATGGTCAAACTTATAGAAATTGTGAGAGAAATACAGACTCCAGCCCTTGGGCGGCGGCCACGCCGGCGCAGGTAACTTTTCCCTCCAGGACGTTGATCCCTTTGGCCAGAGGCGGGTTTTCACAAACCGCCTTTTTCCAACCTTTAGTAGCCAAATCCAGGGCGTAAGGCAAAGTGGCGTTGGTCAAGGCAATAGTCGAGCTCCTAGGCACCGCCGCCGGTATATTAGGCACACAATAGTGAACCACATCATACTTCAGATAAACCGGATCACTGTGGGTGGTAATCCGATCAATGGTCTCCACACAACCCCCCTGGTCAATAGCCACATCCACAATCACCGAACCGGCCGACATCTTCCTGACCATCTCTTCTGTAACCAAAACAGGCGCCTTGGCCCCGGGAATCAATACCGCGCCAATCAACAGATCAGCAGCCGCCACTACCTGGCTTAAGTTATAGCCGTTGCAGTAAAGCGTCGTAATCCGGTCACCAAAGATATCATCCAGATAACGCAACCGCTCCAGACTGATATCCAAAACAGTAACTTGAGCACCCATACCGACCGCAATCTTCAAAGCACTCACCCCAACCGTACCACCACCAATAATCACCACATGCGCTTTGGGCACCCCAGGCACCCCACCCAACAATAAACCTTTGCCGCCACGGTGCTTCTCCAAACAATGCGCACCAACCTGCACCGACATCTTCCCGGCAATCTCACTCATCGGCTTTAACAAAGGCAAAGAACCATCATCAAGCTGAATGGTCTCATAAGCTATACCAATC
>JAGXSR010000181.1 GCA_018333405.1 Dethiobacter sp.
GCGCTTCCGGGCTGCACCTGGTCCCCGATCCTAAAAGAAACCCCCTCCTCACAACCACATACGGCACAGGAGAGCTGATCAAGCATGCTTTGGATACAGGATGCCGGGAGTTTATTATCGGCTTGGGCGGGAGCGCAACGAATGACGGCGGTGTCGGTATGGCCCAGGCTCTCGGCGGCGCTTTTGTTGATAAAAACCGGCGGCAAGTGGGGTTTGGCGGAGGCGCCCTGCGCGACATAGTCAAAATCGACCTGTCCGGGTTGGATTCAAGAATAAAAGACTGCACCTTCCGGGCCGCCTGCGACGTCAGTAATCCTTTGTCCGGGAAAGCCGGAGCGTCCGCCGTATTCGGAGCGCAAAAAGGGGCCACACCGGCCATGATTTTAACCCTGGACAAAAACCTTATTTATTTGGCGGAACTGATCAAAAGGGATCTCGGCCAGGATGTGGCAGCCATTCCCGGCGGCGGCGCCGCCGGTGGTCTAGGGGCCGGGCTGATCGCCTTTTGCGGCGCAAAGCTTGAAAAAGGGATCGATATCGTGCTGAAAGCCGTCAAGCTGAAAGAAAAAATAACCGGCGCCGATCTGATCATCACCGGCGAGGGACAGATGGACTTTCAAAGCTGTAACGGTAAGACACCTTTTGGCGTGGCTATGGTCGCCAGAGAACAAAAGATCCCGGTTATTGCCCTCGTCGGGTCGATTGGCGCCGGCGCAGAAATGATGTTTGATTATGGCATTGATTCCATTTTCAGCATTATAAACAGGCCGATGAGCAGAGAGGAAAGCATGACCAACGCGGCAACTTTGCTGACCTCCGCCGCAAACAGAGTAATGCGGGTCCTTGCTTTGAAACTATGTAGCGCAGTAACTACCCTGTAAATCCCCTCTCCCTCCGGGAGAGGGCTAGGGTGAGGGAATATCTTTATCCTTCCGATGGCGCCCCGCTGGGAACCTGATTGTCTGCCCGGCTCCCGCCAAGCTCACCCCTCTTCCTCCAAAATCAAGACAAAAATCTCAGTCAGCTCGGGGTCAAACTGGCTGCCGGCATATTTTTTCAGCTCCGCCAGCACCTCACTTTTGTTTCTGGCCTTGCTGTAAGGGCGGTCGTTGGTCATAGCGTCATAAGCATCGACCATGGCTAAAATCCGGCATTCCACCGGGATCTCTTTTCCAGCCAGCCCTAAGGGATACCCGCCGCCGTCCCACCATTCGTGGTGTTTTAAGATTAAGTCGGCCACAGCGGACAGATCCGCCGAGGAGAGGGCGATGCGGTAACCTTTCTCCGCATGACTGCGCATAATCTCCCGCTCTTTCTCGGTATGCAGACCCTTTTTAAATAATATCGAGTCTTTAATGCCGATCTTGCCCAAATCATGAACCTGGGCCAAAATTGCCAGGTCTGACAGCTGCCCTGAAGAAAGGTTTATTCTTTCACCGATTTTACGGCAATATTTATCCAGGCGCTGGGCATGGCCTTCCGTGGCAAAATCCCGCTCGGCCAGAGTGGACAGAAGCGCCTGCACGGTCTTGCCGCGGGCTTTGGTGCTGCGGGCAAGTTTGTCCCGGTACATCATATCATCCGCCTGCTTGTAGACATCTTTAAACGGGGTTTCCTTGGTCTGGGCAGTGGCTATCCCCAGCGAGATGCCCAGCGGCAAACCGACATGTTTGCTGTTGTAGAGTTCCATGTTTTCCCGGATGCGGGCGGCGACACACTCGGCCGTTTCCCGATCAGTGCGCGGCAAAATGACCGCAAACTCATCCCCGCCCACCCGGGCCAGCAGATCGGAGCTGCGCAGCGATTCCTTTAAAACAGCGGCGGTGGCCTTAAGCAGTTTGTCTCCTTCGTGATGGCCGTGGGCATCATTAGTCAGCTTTAAGTCATCTAAGTCGGCGGCGATAATACTGACCGGATGTTCCCGGCCGCTGCTAAAGCGCTGCAACTCTTCTTCGAAAAAAGTACGGTTGTACAGACCGGTCAACTGGTCATGCAGGCTTAAAAACCTTAATTTATCCTGAAAATGAATGCGTTCGGTAATATCGCGGGCCACTCCCCGAAAACCGGTAATATTCCCCTCTCGATCTTTAACCAGCGATATAGAAAGCTCGCCAAAGCCGACGCTGCCGTCTTTTTGCACCATTTCCAGGATAAAGCCGCGATCCGGCTTTCCCGATAAAAATACCTGGCGATAGGTCTTGAAGGCGGATCTGTGGTCTTTATAAATCTGACGGTAATTCATACCCAGGAATTCCTGGCGGGTGTAGCCGAGCAGCCGCGCGGCGGCATCATTGCAGAAAACTACATTTCCTTCCAGGTCGGTTTCATAATAGCCTTCCTCTATGGAAGCGAGAATATCCCGGTATTTCTCTTCCGATGCTTTAAGCGCCTCTTCTTTGCGTATACGGTCGGTAATGTCCCGGGCAAACTTCACCACGCCGGTTACTGCACCGGCGCCATCCAACAAGGGGTAGGAATACAGCTCCAACCAGAGCCGCTGCCCGTTACCGGCCACCCTTGGGACGATTACGCTGCACGTTTTTTTGTGGTGGATAGCCTCTGATGAAGAGCAGATATGACAGGGGTATTCCGGCTGATGATAGGCTTCATGACATTTTTTACCAACTTGCGGCGCCGCCTCGACATAAAATCGCTCCATGGCCTGGTTGGCTTTCAGTATAGTTAAACTTTTGTCCATAATACTGATGCCGTCGGTAATCGCGTCAAAAGCGCCGGGCCAAAGAAGCTCGCCATTTTGGTTTTTCGCTAACTGATCAGACAAGGGTACCACCCGCCAGTATAAATACTATGCTAAATGTTTCTACGTCTATCAACAAATTCCTTTAAAGGGAGGTAATTTTTGATATTTTCTGCCGATTATCCTTATCTGGACCTCTGTGCTCTAAGTTGTAAATAATCCCATCGATCCTGTATAATATGTCTATAAAACAATAATCTGGGCTGTGCCGCATTTTAGGGTAAAGTCTGCGCGCGTAAAAGTCCTGTAATTAACATGTAGGAGGTCAAAATCATTGAAACTCAAAGAGATTTATGAATTTGCAGTGCAAAAAGGGCTAGAAGCTGATCCCCGGTCCAAGACCGAGCTGGAACAATCCATGGCCGAAGTGCGTCGGAAATATGATGAGCTGAAGAAACAAGAGCAGGAGGAATTCGACCCGGATCGCTTTTGGAATCCCTATGACGATACACGTATTCTGTACGGCGACCCCGAAGCTGAAATCAACTCGATCCTGGTGGGTATTGATATGGAGATCGGGGAGGTAATGCTGGCCGACCGGTTGAGTGAAAAGGGGATCAGGATTGACGCGGTGATCGCTCATCACCCGGAGGGAGCAGCGCTGGCCAAACTGTACGAAGTGATGCATCTGCAGGAAGATATTTTGACCGGCCTCGGTGTCCCGGTAAACATCGCTGAAGGGATAATGGCCGAGCGGATCAAAGAAGTGGAGAGGCAGTTAATGCCTGT
>JAGXSR010000182.1 GCA_018333405.1 Dethiobacter sp.
GCCTGCCGATCATCGTCTCTCGTTCCAAACCAGCCGTCGTCCAGCACAAAGAGTTCAACGCCGAGCCTGGAGGCTTTCTTCGCTAAACTTTTCAGCTTGCCTTGATTGAAATCAAAATAAAAAGCTTCCCAGCTATTTAAGGCAACCGGTCTATCTGCGTTTTGAAATTGCTTAGGCGTGATATGTGCATGCACAAAGTCATGGAAACGGTGGCTGAGCCGGTTAAACCCCTGATCGGAATACGTTAACACGGCTTCCGGTGTTTCAAATGATTCGTTTTGTTTCAACGGCCACTCAAAACAATGCGGATTAATGCCGCTCATCACGCGCAGCAGGCCGTGGTTGGAAACCTGGACCGCTGTATAGTGGTTACCGCTGTAAACCAAATTGAACCCTAAGCAGACGCCGTAATCTTCATCTGTTCTTTTTTTGGCCAGAATTATACCCGGATTATGTCGATTGCTGCTGCTGCCTGTTGTGGAGTCGTTGATATAGGTGCCATAGGAAAGCGGACGTATATTTTTATGTGCCTCTTTGATCCACCCGCCGTCAAATGTGATCAGATCGTAATCGGATTCCGGAAGGTCAAGCATCATGCTCATGATTTTTCTGATCACTAACCCGTGCCGATCATGATTGGTTAAAACCGCCCTTCTGGTGATCACATCAGACTCGAAGAAGGCGGTATAAATCAGTTTTAACTCGACCGCACATTTTCGGTCCGCCAGATTGATCACCAAACTGCCGACCGGTTGATTATTCCTTTTGGCCACAGGCAGCTTTTCGCTTTCAATGATGTCTGCGCTAATTTGATGGGACCGGTAGACAAAATCAGAGACGAAGGCGCCGTCCGGCATTTTAATTTCTATAGGCGATACTCTGAAATCGCCTTTGCCGATACCGGAGTATTCCAGGGTCGCCAAATCCAAAAATGTTTTATGCCCGTCGTGCTCATATTCAATGGACGATCCGGCTCCTGCCGTTAGCTTTCCGTGAAGCGCTTCGTAGCTTTGATCGACCAGATGCGCGCCAAAATAAAGGTGCTCCAGCTGCCCGGTAGGCATGATGAGCAATATATAATCCAGAGATTTTGTGCTCAATTTAAAATAGGGGTGATCATAGCTGATCATTTTACGGTTTAACCTCCAATCTGCAATCCCGGCGCGGCAGAGGTGACGTATATATCAGGTGATAGCCATCCATTGCGGGAAAAAGCGTGTCTTAACTTCGCGGACAGCTCTTCGAGCACACTTTTTTCCAGCAGAGCTACGGCGCAGCCGCCGAAGCCGGCGCCGGTCATCCTCGCCCCCAGCACTCCCTTCGTGGCGTTCGCCGTCTCCACGATCAGGTCCAGCTCGGAACAGCTGACCTGGTAAAGGTCGCGCAGACCGGCGTGCGAGCGAGTCATGAAATATCCGAAAGATGGCAGATCTCCACTGCGCAGCGCTTCCGCCGATTTCAGCACGCGCATATTTTCCTCAATTATATAACGACTGCGCCGGTAGATCCGCGAAGGCAGAATTGAGCGGGCCTCCCTGACTTCATCCAGGCTGACCTCGCGCAGGGATTCAAGTCTTCGCCCCAAAAACCGGGAAAGCAAAATGGTCGCCTCTGCGCACTCTTCCCGGCGGCGGTTGTAGGCCGAGGCGCTTAAACTGCGCTTGACCCGGCTGTCGATAATCATCAGGCAGCAACTGCCCAGCTCAAGAGGGATATAGCTGTATTCCAAGCTGCGACAATCTAAAAGCAGGGCCTGCCCGGCTCGGCTTAAAGCCACGGCATACTGGTCCATTATTCCGCAGCGCACCCCCACAAACTCATTCTCCGCCTTTTGACAAAGACGAGCCAGCTCAGGCAGAGGTATTGCCGCTTCGGCCAGTGAACTTAAAACAGCGGCGGCGGCCAGCTCCAGGGCGGCTGAAGAGCTGAGCCCGGCTCCGATCGGAATTGTGCTCTCTATAGTCAAATCGGCGCCGCCGAGAAAATAGCCGGCCTGCTTCAGCGCCCAGCAAACCCCTTTCAGATAATCGGTCCAGTCCGGCGCTTCAGCCGGCGGTTTAAGCCTGTCTAGAGAAAATACTGTTTCCTGCTCCATATTTTTCGCCGCGGCAAAAACCTCGCAGCCTGAGCGGGAGCGCCCCTGGATAACCATGGCTAGCTCTATCGCCGCGGGCATAACCCAGCCCTGGTTATAGTCGGTATGTTCCCCAATCAGGTTTACCCGCCCGGGCGCAGTCGCCTTAAACTCTCTTATTCTTTTCCGCCTCCCCCGCCAAATAAGATTCCCGCAGCAGAGCCGCTTTCTCTTCGGGCAGCGAATCGTTGATAAAAGTGCCCGCCCCCTGCTCGCACCCGGCCAGGTATTTTAATTTTCCCCGATCCCTTAAGGGGGGATAAAATTCAAAATGCAAATGGCCCAGCCCCTTTCCTTCCTTCAGCAGCTCCTGGTGCAAAACCATAATATAGGGAAAAGGGGCGTTAAACAGCCGGTCGTAGCAGCCAACTAAGTTGCGGAGCAACTCAGCTAGCCGGTCCATCTCCTCTTCCGTCAGTTCCGTCAGCGATGAGCAGTGCCGCTTACAGTAGAGGTGGAGCTCATACGGATAACGGGCGGCAAAAGGGACAAAGGCGATAAAGCTGCCGTTTTCCATCACTACACGCCGGCTGTCTTTAATCTCTTCTCCGACCAGATCACAAAAGAGGCAGCGCCCGTGATTAGTGTAGTATTCCCGGGCCGAGCATATCTCCCGCTGCGCCACCGGCGGGATATAGGGAAAAGCGTAGATCTGTCCGTGGGGATGATGCAAAGTCACTCCCACCTCAGCGCCGCGGTTCTCAAAGATCAGGATATATTTGATTTCATCCCGGGCAGCGAGATCCTGGGTTCGCTCCCGCCAGACCCGGACCAGCTGCTTCACCCGATCAAGAGAGAGGGTGGCCAGGCTGCCCTCATGCTCAGGGGTATAGACCACTACTTCGCATAGGCCACAGGCGGGCTTTGCCAAATTGAGCGCTGTGGATTCGACAGCAGGTTCGGGCGGAAGGGGCTGCAGACTGGGAAAGCGGTTTTCGAAAACGACTATTTCAAAATCGCGCCTGGGGATCTCTGTTTCAAAGCCGCCGGGGCGGGTGGGGCATAAGGGACAATAATCCTTAGGCGGAAGGAAGGTTCGCTCCATCCGCTGCGAAGCGATAATCACCCATTCCCTGCGCACAGGGTCCCACCTTAATTCGGACAATTCAGTTCACCCCTCTGCGGGTCC
>JAGXSR010000183.1 GCA_018333405.1 Dethiobacter sp.
AAAAAATCCAAGAGCCGATCCAAGAATGATATCCTGAAGCAGCCCGGCCAAAAGACCAATCAGCGCGCCCCGTCGTTCACCCATCATAAATCCTAAGCAGATCACCAGCACTAAGACCAGATCCGGCAGCGCTCTGTCCGCCATAAAGAAGGCAAAAACCGACCCTTCCAGGAGCAAAGCCAGGAGAAAACTTAAGGCAATCAGCACATAGAAAGACATAGCTTAAAAGATCACCCTCCCGTTTTCAGCGGGCTTCGGGAATATCAGTTACGCTGCCGGTGACGACAAACAGCTCTTCCAGGCGGTTAAAGTTCACCCGGGGTTCGATCACCGCCGACTTAACCAGGCTGTTTTGATCATCAACAACCTCTTGCACTGTACCGATGACCAGCCCCTTGGGAAAAATTCCGCCCAGGCCCGAAGAGATGATTACATCTCCCGGCCGGACGCTTATATCGGTTGACAATTTAGACATTTTGAGAACAGAAGGATCCTCATCATGGCTCTCCACAATACCGACCATGCCGTGGTCACGGGAGCCGAGCACCAAGGCGCTTACATTCAAACGCGGATCGGTGATCAGTATAACCTGGCTGGAGCTGGACGAGACTGCGCTGACCATCCCGACCAATCCGCGGTCGGTAATCACCGGCGCCTCACTGGTCACCCCATCCAAGTACCCGCGGTTTATGGTAATGGCGCCAAACCACTGGCTGGGATCGCGGGCGATTACCTCCGCCGGCAGCAGCTCAAAGTTGCTGCGCTCCTGAAATCCAAGCATCCGTCGGAAACGGTAATTTTGTTCCCGCAATTCTTGCAATTGAATCAGTTGTCCCTGAACTTCGGACAGCTCAAGGCGCAGGCGCTCGTTTTCCGCTATCAACTGATGAAAGGAGGCCAAGGTATCATACAGCGAGCGCAAGCTTTGTCCCGCTGACGAAAAGACAGTCTGCACCGGCGCAAACAGTGTCAGCAGGAGATCTTCAGCCGGCGTAAACCGGCTCCTGCCTTCGCTGGTGATGCTGATCATTGCCAGCAAGCCGGCTATAATGAGCATAAGCAGCGCTATACTTTTGCGGCCCCGGGTTTGTTTCGCCATAATAAAGACACTTCCCACTAGTTAATCAGCCGTCTGCAAAGCACTGCGAATTTATTTTCAAGATCAGGAGATCCCGGATTTGCGGGTTACCAAGGCTACCCGGCGCAGCAAATCAATTTCCGCCAAGGCTTTGCCCGCGCCTAAAACCACGCAATCCACCGGGTTTTCAGCCAAAAATACCGGCATACCCGTCTCTTCTGAAATGCGGCGATCAAAACCATGCAGCAACGCTCCGCCTCCGGTCATCACGATCCCCTTGTCCATAATATCCGCAGCTAACTCCGGCGGCGTCCTCTCTAAGGTAATCCGGATCGCCTCCAGGATCGCTTCTACCGGGTCGGTCAGCGCCTCTTTCACCTCATCGGAGACAATTTTCCGGGTCTTAGGCAATCCGGTAACCAGATCGCGGCCGCGAATATCCATCTCGACGTCCGCTTCTTTATAAAAAGCGGTGCCGATATTGATCTTGACCTCCTCGGCGGTGCGATCGCCGATCATCAGGTTGTACTTCTTCTTGATGTACCCGATAATCGCTTCATCCATCTCGTCGCCGCCCACACGAATCGACTTGCTGGTGACGATCCCGCCCAGCGAGATTATAGCCACTTCGGATGTGCCGCCACCGATATCCACAACCATGCTGCCGGTAGGCTCGTTGACCGGCAGGCCGGCGCCGATCGCGGCAGCCATCGGCTCTTCGATTAAGAATGCCTCCCTGGCCGTCTGATTGGTGGCGTCCAACACCGCTCGTTTTTCTACTTCGGTCACTCCGGAAGGAACGCAGACAATGACCTGGGGGCGGAACATGGCCCGCCGCGGGTGGGCCTTATTTATAAAATGGCGAAGCATAGACTGCGTCACGTCAAAATCGGCGATGACTCCGTCTTTCATCGGACGGATGGCGACTATATTGCTGGGTGTGCGACCGATCATGCGCTTCGCTTCAGCGCCGACAGCGAGAATGGCCCCTGTATCACGCCGGATCGCCACTACGGAAGGTTCATTCAGGACAACCCCTTTACCTTTTACAAAGACCAGAGTGTTAGCGGTCCCCAAATCGATGCCGATTTCTTTTGAAAACATCCTGAACAGTGAGGGCATTATGTGTACTCCTTCCTGAAAATTCGGCTGTTGTCTTAAGCATGTATTAACTCGGCGCAATCTATACAATCTTGAACAGGCGGTTGGGCAGCCTCGCCCTTAGACAGCGTCAATCCCGTGCCGGCACGGCCGTCCCCACGGCTTTATTGCTAATCTCCCCCCCTGCAGGTGCAGTATGATCACACTCTTGCCGGCTCTATAATACTCGGGTTTTTAAAACAGCCCCTTCTCTTTAAAACTGAAATAGCAGCCGTCTCCGATAATGATGTGGTCGCGTACCGCAATGCCCAGAATCTGGCCGGCTTCAACCAACCGGCGGGTCACCTCCAGGTCTTCCTGGCTGGGCGAAGGGTCCCCGCTGGGATGATTGTGCACTAAAATTACCGACGCGGCGCTTTTCCGAAGGGGCGCGTTAAATATTTCTCTAGGATGAACGATGGAGACGTTCAGGCTGCCGATGGATATTTCTTCGCGGGAGATTATATGGTTCTTTGTATTTAAAAGCAGCACTTTAAAATGCTCTTTTTTTCTGTAGCGAAGCTCCTCCATAAACAGCTGCGCCACCTGACCGGGGTTGGTCATGCTGTTGGACTCGTCCCGGGGAGTAGTGGCCAGGCGGCGGCCCAATTCCAAAGCGGCTTTGATCATCACCGCTTTAGCCGGCCCCAGTCCCCGAATCTCCTCCATCTCTTCCAGGGAGAGATCCGGCAAGGCACGCAAGCCGCCGCTGCGGGAAAGCAACCGCGCCGCCAGCTGCAGCGCAGACTCGCTTTTAGAGCCGGTTCTTAGCAGCACCGCCAAAAGCTCGGAGTTGGACAGGGCTTCAGTTCCCAGCTGTTTAAGCTTCTCCCGCGGACGCTCCTCCAAAGGTAAATCTTTGATCATCAACCGTTCACCCTGCGCCATTACCGTCCTCCCGGGCAAAACATAATTTTTAACACTCGCCGGACAGGAGCTGGAAATTTAGGATCCGTTCACCGGGATAGCCCCGTATCTCCGGCCTGATAAACGGCGCGCCTGGTAATATCCACCAGATAATCAGCTGCCACCCCCGTAAAGATGCCCGTAGGCACCGCCAGCAAGATCAGCAGCGGGTAGTATCCGCGCAGCAGTGTTAAATTGGAAATTATCAGGCTGGCCACGCTAATCTGGGTCAGGTTGTGCGCCACTGCTCCCAGCACGCTCACGGAAACCAGGCTGATATACCCTCGTCTGGATAAAAGCAACGCCAGGGCCATGACCAGGCAACTGACTACGCCTCCGGCAAGGGCTAGCCAGAAGCCAAATCCGAGGAAACCTCCGGTAAAGAAACTGCCCAGGACAGTACGCAACACGGCAACCAGCAGGCCGGCGCTTACCCCGTAAAGGACAACGGCCAGCAGGGTGATGATGTTAGCCAGCCCCAATCTCACCCCCGGCACCGGCATAGGCAACGGCAAGGCCGCCTCTACCGCATGAATAATCACGGCAGAAGTGACCAGCACGGCCATATAGGTCAAATAAACCGGACTGCGCCTCATATCAATCCCCTTACTATTAATTAACCAGGCCAAGTGGTTTTCCTCTAGCGGTAATAATAATAATCCATTTTATCGATATTCCAACACGATACCGGCGAACGCTATAAA
>JAGXSR010000184.1 GCA_018333405.1 Dethiobacter sp.
GCTGATGCCCAACACTTTGGCCGCCGCTACAAAGCGCTGCTCTTTTACCGCCAGCACCGAGCCGCGGACCAGCCTGGTATAGATAGGGACAGAGGCGATCCCGGTGGCCAGCATTACATTTTCCACGCCGGTCCCCAGCACGGTCACAATGACAATAGCCAGCAAAATCCCGGGGAAAGCGATCAGCATATCAATTAAACGTTGAACAAGCAAGTCAATTTTTCCTCCGTAATAGCCGGAAAGCGCCCCAATGGGGACCCCGGCCGCCAGGCCGATGAACACAGAGATAAAGCCAATCATCAAAGAGATGCGGGAACCGAATAGAATGCGGGCAAATACGTCCCGTCCCAGTTCATCAGCCCCCAAAATATGCACAGGGGACGGCTTTTGGAAGGCGTTACCAAAATCGATCTGAACAGGGTCAAAGGAGGTCAGCACAGGGGCAAACAGCGCGCCAAACATAAAAACAGTTAAGATTGCCACTCCCAGCATAGCCAACCGGTTGCGCTGCAAATGCTGTATAATCTGGTAAAATTCGGTGTCCCTTTCGGCCGGAACCTTTGATGGCTCAACCGGCAAGCGGCTGCTCATCGCTACTCCACCTCCCGGGTGGCTAAGCTGATGCGAGGATCCAGGAAGGCGTAGATCACATCGACCACAATATTAATCAGCACAAAGAGCAAGGCCAGCAGCAGTACCGCGCCCTGCACAACCGGGTAGTCCCGTCTCAAAATGGAATCAACCATCAGCATACCGACGCCGGGCCAGGAGAAAACAGTCTCGGTCAAAACAGCGCCGCCAAGCAGAGTGCCGAATTGCAGGCCCATTACGGTAATGACGGGAATAAACGCGCTTTTTAAGGCATGTTTAAAGATCACAACCCGCTCGCTTAAGCCCTTGGCCCGGGCGGTGGTGATATAATCCTGCCGCAGCACATCAAGCATGCTGGAGCGTGTAATCCGGGCCAGCAAAGCGGATGTGGCCAGCCCCAGAGTCATGGACGGCAGCACGTACGATTCCCAGCCATGCGCCATCGTGCCGGAAGGAAGCCAGCCCAGCCAAAGAGAGAAGATAATCTGAAACATCACCCCGAGCCAGAAAACAGGCGCAGCTACCCCGACCAGCGCGCCGAGTGTGCTTAAATAATCAAAGACGGAGTTACGCTTGGTCGCGGAGATAATCCCGGTTCCCATCCCGATAATGGTGGCGACCAGCATGGCCCCCAGGGTCAGCCGCAAAGTATTGGGAAACCTCTCGCTCAGCTCGGTGACTACCGTCCGTCGCGAGAAAGTGGAGTTGCCCAAGTCGCCCTGCAGCAAATTGCGCATGTAGATCATATATTGCACAGGCAGGCTTTTATCCAGGTGCAGCTCTGCTCTTACCTGCTCAATATACTGGGGTGAAGCATGAACACCGGCGATGGCCCGGGCAGGGTCTCCGGGAATGAGCCGGACCATGGCAAAGACCAGAATGGAAACGCCCAGCAAGACAGGTATAGACAAAAGCAGTCTTCTTATGACATATCCGGTCATCTTCATTCACTCCCCGCAGCTTGGCCCTTGCCCATACTTACCGCCGCCTATGGCGATCAAGATAACAGAGGCAAAGCCTGCAGCGGCCACGCCCCGTAATATATTTCCGGGTAACCGGAAAAAGCGCCGGCGAAAAATTTCCCCTGGAGTGACATGCGCTCCGTTTCGGGCCTTTGGCAGGTTCTTCGCGCACGCCACCCAAGGGTCAGATTGTTGTTCGCTTGCGTATCGCCCCCCGACTTTTAAGAAGGCTCAGACGGCGATCCAGCTTTGCTTAGAACTTCCGGAAAAATGCTTAGCGGCTATTTTAGCTTTGCGCCTGCTTATTACTACTCAAGATAGGCATCCCAGGCAAAAATGTTTTCCACCGGGTGGTGGATCAAGCCTTGTACATTAGTCTGGGCCGCGTTTACCTGTCCTTCGTCATACAGGAATATCCAGGGAGCATCTTCCCAGATCTTGGCGATGGCTTCGCTATACAGCCTTTCGCGGACAGCCCGGTCCGGTGTTACCCGCGCTTCATCAAGCAAAGCATCCACTTCCGGGTTTGAATAGTAAGAGACGTTATTGGCGGGCGGCCACTGAGTAGAGTGGAACAGGGCGTAGAGGCCGTAATCGGCGTCCAGCGTGACAGTGCCCCAGCCCAGCATAAATATATCGTGTTGCGCCTCTTCCGGAGCTACGATAACTGTATCCAGGTAGGTGCCCCATTCAAGGGTTTCCAGCGTAGCTGTGACGCCGACTTCAGCCAGCATCGCCTGCACCGCTTCAATCACTGTAGCGTCACCCGGGTACCTGCCGGTGGGATGAAACAAGGTAATCTCAAACCCGTCCTCGTGCCCGGCGGCAGCCAGCAGCTCTTTGGCTTTTTCCGGGTTAAACTCGTAAGGGGTCATTTCGGTATATCCGAACACGGCGGGAACAACCGGAGCGGTTGAAGGCCTAAACGCACCCTGAAAGATTGTGTCGACCAGGGCTTCCTTGTCGATCGCATGGTTCAAAGCCTGCCTGACCCGTACATCTTTGAATATTTCACGTTCCATGTTGAAACCTAAGTAGATCACGCGCACGCTGGACTGGCGCACCACTTCGATCCCCTCTACGCCTTCCAGGCGGGCGATCTCGGTGGGAGGCACAGCCATGATCGCATCTACTTCGCCGGCCTCCAGCATCATTACCCGGGAACCGGCTTCCGGAACAAACTTAAAGGTTACGGAATCCAACCGGGGAGCGTCTCCCCAGTAGCCCTCGTTTCAGGTCATGACAATATCCTGCCCGCGGTTCCAGGCGCTAAACACAAACGGACCGGTGCCCACCGGCGCTTCCACAAATTGATCGGCAGCCAGCGCTTCCAGGGAAGCGGGGCTGAGCATGCCGATAAAAGCGTGCGACAGGTGGGAGGCGATCGGCGCAAACTGCTGGTTTAAGTGAATCCGCACCAGATAATCATCCACGACTTCCACTTCACGTACTTCTCCCAGCAGGAAAGCAAATACGGCCGCTTGATCCGGATCGTCGACCCCGATGAAGCGGTCCAGGTTGAGCTTTACCGCTTCAGCGTTAAACGGGGTGCCGTCGTGGAACTGTACCCCTTCCCGCAGCTTGAGGTCCCAGGCCAGACCATCCGCGGAAGGTTCCCAGGACTCGGCCAGGCGGGGCTGAAGTGCGCCGTCAACATCCAGATAAATCAGCGTCTCAACCATATGTTGGGATACGGTTGCCGCCGGCGAAGACATCATCTTCAACGGATCAAGGTTCTCAGGCTCCGCGCCGATCGCCACAATCAGAGCTTGTTCCGGTTCCGGAGCCACCTCGCCTTCCTCGGCCGGCCTGCAGCCGCCCGAAATAGCGCCTGCTGCCAGAAGCAAAAGCAAAAGCCCGGCAAAAAGTTTTTTCAACTCGATTCCCCCTCCGTGCATTTTTTGAGGAATTCCGCCGCTTTAGGCAACAGAATATCCCACTGTTGTAAGCATTCTATCAGCTTATCCAATATCCTTCTTTTATCGTAATATTTTTACATTAAAGATAGCCCCGGCAGGCCGACTTTTTCATTGACAAAGAAAATAAAGCTCTATATAATTATTTTAGTTTTTTTAAGGGGCGCCGGCTGTGCGAATTTACCTACCGGAGATAAAGCGTAGCAAAGGCGAAGCGGTTGACTTAAGTTTCCGCGGTTCTTTTCATGACTTTTTCGGACGGGATGAGTATCCGGCCGGCGGGAGTATTGAGGTAATTGTAAGCGCATGCGCCGAGAGCGATAAGGTGATCGTCCGCGGCTCCATGCAGGCTTCACTAGATATAGAATGCTCGCGCTGCCTGCGGCTGTTCCGGCAGGAGATGCACACAGAATTCCATGAAGCGTTTTTAATTGTTTCCGGATCTGCGGATGACGAGGATCCGGATCTGCTGGCGACCGCAGCAGCCAACGAGCTTGAGGTAAGGGGAAATTATCTTTACCTGAAAGAGTTTTTACGGCAGGTTTTTATCCTGGATCAGGAATACAGCCCACTGTGCAGGCCCGATTGCCGAGGCTTGTGCAAAGATTGCGGGACTGACCTGAATAGCGGCATTTGCGATTGCCGGTTGGACAGCCAGGTCGATTTAAGATTGATTAAACTTAAAGAACTTATACGCTGACAGTAAAGATTCTGAAGAAGGAGGCTTCACCATGGCTGTTCCCAAGCGAAGAACTTCTAAAACCAGACGGGATAAACGGCGGACCCACTGGAAGCTGGAGGCGCCGCAATTGGTTGCCTGCCCTCAGTGCCATGAACTTAAGGCTCAGCACCGGGTTTGCTTACGTTGCGGCTATTACAAAAACAATAAAGTGATTACAATCAAAGTAAAGAAGCAAAAGTAAGCCGGCTTGTGCTTTTCAGGGCGCCCCATTTCTAAAATAGAATAGGGGCGCATTGTCTATAATTTGTTGTAGATAAAACGACGGCGGGGAAGTGGCTTTTAAGTGATTCGCATTGCGATCGACGCCATGGGCGGGGATCAGGCGCCCGGAAACATAGTGCAAGGCGCGGTGGCCGCCCTGTCCTTCAAAACGGACTTACATATTACTCTGGTGGGGCGCCGGAAACAGGTTGAACAGGCACTGCAGGGCCTCTCTTACCCGAAAGAACGCCTGGTTGTTGTCCATGCGGACGAGGTAATCAGCGGAAACGACGACCCCGGTTTGGCAATTCGAAACAAGAAAAGTTCATCAATGGTTTCTGCCTTGCAGATGGTGCGCTTAAACCAGGCCGACGCAGCCCTGAGCGCCGGAAACACCGGCGCCTTTATGGCCGGCGGGCTAATGTTTTTGGGCCGCTTAAGCGGGG
>JAGXSR010000185.1 GCA_018333405.1 Dethiobacter sp.
TATCCAAGCCCCGGTGCTCTCTGATCGTCAAAGCGCCGCTTTCAGGGTCAATCACTTTCAGCGTACCCATATCGGCAGAAGCAATATATATAGCCGCGTCCAAAACTTCCTGCAGCAGCAGTGTAAGATCTTCTTCTGTAGCCATCTTGGTGCTCACATCGTGCAAACGGATCATCGCCGCTAAATCGGAAGCGAGCATCTCTTCCGCCTTCTTGCGGGCACTGATATTTTGGGTAACCCCGATCAGGCGGTTTGCTTTGCCTTTGGACAAGATGAAGCGCCCTTCTATGCGCAACCAGATAATTTCACCGGTCAGGGGGTTGACTTTCCGAAATTCAACCTCAAAAGGTATATTTTTATCCAAAGAATAATTAAGTTTCTCCACAAGCAGATTCAGATCGGCGGGATGTACGGTTTCGAAATAGTGATCTATGGTCAGCTCAACCGGAAATCCTCTGATTGCAGAAGCGTTGGCCGATGTGCGAATTTCGCGCGTAGTCAGGTCGATATCCCAAGTGTAAATATTGGCTGCTTCAATCGCCAGGCGCAGCCAGGCCTCCGAATGCTGCAGCGCTTCTTCGGCATAAGCGCGTTCAAGATTCTGAAACAGCATTTCCGTCAGTTCACACAGGAGTTCTATCTCCTCAGCCTGCCACGAGTAAGACTGCTTTTGCGCTACAAGCAGATATTTCCATACACTTCCGCTGATAAAGGGCGCCATAATCTGCGTTTCGATCTCGATCGCTGCGGGCAGATCTTCGTCGTTGTTATTCCGCGATCTGGTTACGAGGTTCACGGTAATCACGTTGCCCGCTTGCAACTTTTTTATACATATATCGGTCAGATAGTCTGAAAGACGGCCGGCGCCTGGTTCGCAGACGGCGCCCGTAATATGATGGTCGTAGATCTGCACGATTTGATCGTCCGCTTTACTTACGCCCCAAAAAGTGATCCGGGTCAGGCCGAAGCGCTTAATTAACTTATCGGCGACCACCTCTTTGATCCTGTTCGGATCAGATAATTTTGACAGTTCGATCCGAATTTCACAAACAATATTTTTCGGCTGTCCCTCCGAACAGCAGCCGGAAATTTCACTATACGTAGCCGCTGTTTCTATAAATGCTATCTCCCGCGCTTTGTACCGGTTAAACAGTTTATGCTTAAAATTTTTGGTCTTCTTCCTGATTTCAGCGATCACCTTTAATTCACCCCGATCCCTTAGGTCTGCCATACAGTTGCCGGTTTGTTTGATCCAGCCCCTCTTTTTGCAATACAAACCTGTTTAAGGCAATCCTGGCATGTTCCGGCACATTTTATATTTTATATCTCTTCGCCTAAGCCGCTTATATCTCCTTCGGGATCAATGTAATATTTTGTCGTTTGAAAATATTATAGACAAAATTTCAATTATTTTTAGGCATGTTCTTTCTTTGCTTAGTCGGCTTGAGGGTAAGAGCAGGGGTAAATAAAATAGCGGTTGACCGGTTTTATCCAGTGTCAGCCGCTAATTCTGGTGCGCTGAGGAGATGCCGAATGGCAACACCTTATCCCGTCTAGATTCTCTTTTCCAATCCGGCGATAAAAGTGCGGAATAAATCTGCTCCCTTACGTATTTCATCCAGCGAAGCCGCGTAAGATAATCGGATAAAGCCTTCGCCGGCAGCTCCGAAAGCAGATCCGGGTATGGCCGCCAGCCCATGCTCCTCCAGCAATCTCTCCGTAAATTCAATTGAGCTGATCCCAAAACGTTTGATATTGATGAACAGATAAAAAGCACCCTCCGGCTCTATATAAGAAATATTGGCTATCTTCTCCATCTGTCCTACGAGATACTGCCGCCTTTTATTTAATTCGTTTTTAAAGTATTGCAGATCATGGTCACAGCTTTCAATACTGCCCGCTATGCCGACCTGGCTGAAAGTGGAGACGCATGTTACCGCATACTGATGAATTTTCTGAACCGATTCGACCAGATCCGGGGGGACAATCAGATAACCGACACGCCATCCGGTCATGGCATAGCTTTTTGAAAAACCGCCGATCATTACTGTACGCTCCTTCATCCCTTTGAGCGAGGCAATCGGTAAAGGTTTTTTGTCGCCGTAGTATAAATCCTCATAGATTTCATCAGTTATGACCATCAGATCTCTGTCCATAGCAAAATCGGCCAGTTTGGTGATTTCATCGGCGCTGAACACTGCGCCGGTAGGATTATGAGGGTTATTGATCACTATAAACCCGGTGTTTTCGTCAACAACTTCTTCCAGTTTTTCAAAATCCATGCGGCAGTGGCGATCAAGTTTCAGAGGTATATTTACCGGTGTTGATCCGGCGCATATACAGCAATTATAATAATTGCCAAAAGAGGGCTCCGGAATGATCACCCTTTGGCCCGGTCCGGTCAGACCGACAATCGCATCAAAAATTGCCTCTGAAGCGCCGGCGGTTATAATCATATTTTTTTTCTCTGTTTCAATGCCCTTCGTCCTGAGTATTTTTTTAGCAATCACTGCTTTTAGCTCATCTAAACCTTCATCCGGTCCATAGTGTGTGTACCCGTTTCGTAAAGCTTGTATAGTTGCTTCAACTATGGGCAAGGGCGTATCAAAATCAGGTTCGCCGATTTCTAAATGCACAATTTTTTTGCCGTTATATTCCATCTCCCTGGCTCGTTCCATTATTGTCCGTATATAGGATAGCTTCATCTTTTCTGTCCGGGCGTTACTTTTCCTCAATTCAACTCTCCCCCTTATGCAAATACATAAGTCTGCTTGATCTCTGGCGCAATTATACCGAAATAATTTTATCACTGTCAACCTCGTGCTGCCACGCGCACTCCCGGCACAAATCCCAAGATTGTAAACCCTCGGCAAAGCACAAACAGCTGCCCTTATTATCCGGATTTGACGGCGGGTGGTGAAAAGATTTATGATCAAGGAAAAAAGAGGAGCTGCGCGGATTGGCCCTCAGCCAACTGAATGTTAAAGATCTGGCCGCTTCGATCGGGATCAGCCCGGTCGGGGTT
>JAGXSR010000186.1 GCA_018333405.1 Dethiobacter sp.
TGCCGAAGTCGAACGGCTCCACCGAGCGGTGGGTATCGGCAAAGTTCTGATCGGACAGGAAGAGTACCGGAACCTGGTATTTATCCGCCAGCTCAAATGCTTTGTTTAAGCGGTAAAAAGCATTTTCATGGGATGTGGCGCTGAGCACCGCCCTTGGAAACTCACCGTGGCCGGCGTGTACGGTAAATTCCAGCTCCCCCTGCTCGGTTCGGGTAGGCAAGCCGGTGGCCGGACCAGGCCGCATACCCACTACAATCACTAAAGGCGTTTCTGTCATTCCGGCCAGTGAAAGCCCTTCCACCATCAGAGAAAAACCGCCGCCGGAAGTAACCGTCATGGCACGGACGCCGGCATATGAGGCGCCTAAGGCCATGTTTACAGCGGCGATCTCATCCTCAGCCTGTTCCACAATCAGTTCAAAGGCGGCGCTCTTTCCGGCCAGGTAGTTCATGATCCCAGTGGAAGGGGTCATCGGATAAGCGGATAAAAAACGGCATCCGCTGGCCAGCGCAGATAGGCCAAGCAGCTGATTGCCGTCAATAAATAACCTGCCTTGGCTTCCATACGGAGAGGGCAAAGGTATGCAGGCGCGGCACACTTGTGCGGCGGCTTGATGGCCTTTGGTCAGGGCGTCTGTATTTTGTTTGATCAATGTTTCCCGATCGGCAAATGTTTCCCGAACGATCTCCCCCACCACCCTGGTTTCCAGCCCCATCAGCCCCAGCAGCGCACCGACGGCTGCGGTATTGGCCGTGACCGCGTTTCCCGCTTCACGGGCTATTTGCTGAAGGGCTACGGGGACGCCCCGGTATTCCGCCGGCGGCAGTTGAAAACGGTTGGGATCGTATATGATTTTTCCTTCCGGCTGCAGTGAATCCCGGTGCAGGTCAAATGTTTCGTCATTTAAGGCGACTAAAATATCGAC
Organism: Dethiobacter sp.; assembly: GCA_018333405.1. Classification (GTDB taxonomy): domain Bacteria; phylum Bacillota; class Dethiobacteria; order DTU022; family DTU022; genus JAGXSR01. The sequence goes on from JAGXSR010000186.1 coordinate 926, forward strand.
CTTTTCGACCACGCTCCAAGGAGGTTCCTGGGCGATGCGCAGACGTGAAAAATTGTGCCCGCCGCGCACCCGGGACATGTAGTCTTTGGTATAGATCAGATGATATCCTTCCCGGACCAAGGCTTTCCCAAGCAAGCTCATCACCGTATCCATCCCCTGCCCGGCTGCTCCGCCCACAAGGATATTCAGATCAACCATCTTGAGTATCTCCTTTAGGTTAAGATTGAGGGACACGCACCAATTTGATCAAAGCAGATCAATATAAGTTTGTGTCCCCCAAAATACTGAAATTCTTTAGCAAATTTAAGCCAAGTCAACCGGCAGGGAATTTTCCCACAATCCATGAATGTTGCAATAGCTCAAAGCCAGAAGATGGCCCGGCTTTTCCAATGTTACAGCCGTGGTAACCACGGGTTCACATTTGGCGCTACCCTGATTGGCGCCGGCCACGGATTCGCCATGGGCTTCAAACAAATAGCTCCCCAGGTGCACCACGAATTTTTCCCCTTCCGGTTTAAAAAACAGTTTAATGTAACGGATATGGTGCTCTGTGGTATGGGGATGAGGAATTTCAACCCCCACGCTCAGATCCACTTGTACCGCTTTCCCTTTTTTAGCCGGTCCTTTCAACTCAATCACCGGGACATGCTTTTCCGCTTTCCAGTCGGCTGTTTGCAGATGATCACCCAAAGAGCTCACCTTTTATCAATACCTCCTTCAAATATTACTATTGCCTTACATGATGTTTTATATAAACTCGAGGTCTGGGCCGTGAAGTCCGGATTTACCCTCAAGTGGAGTATATAATTTTAAAGACAGCTCTGTCAAATGCTTTCAGAATCTTTTGCCATCAGCATCATTATCCCGTTTAGTTTAATAGACCAGCTTCTCCAGAAGGTAATCTTCCAGTTCACCTATACCGATGCGCACCTGTTTCATGGAATCTCTTTCCCGAACGGTTACCGAGTTATTCTCCAGGCTGTCAAAATCATAGGTGACGCAGAAAGGGGTGCCGATCTCGTCCTGCCGGCGATAGCGTTTCCCGATACTGCCCGTATCATCGTATGCTACAAAAAATTTTTTCTGCAGCTTTTCATAAAGCCGAAAAGCTTCTTCCCCCAGCTTTTTGGATAAGGGGAAAACGGCCGTTTTTACAGGAGCCAGAGCAGAGTGCAACTTCAATACCACTCTGGAATCGCCTTCGTCCAACTCCTCTTCCTGGTAGGCGTCACATAGGAAGGCCAGGGCCACCCGATCCACACCCAGTGAAGGTTCAATGCAATAAGGTATATATTTTTCGCCTGTAACCGGATCCGTATAGGTGAAATCCTCTCCCGAGTGTTCCATATGCTGCCTGAGATCATAGTCTGTGCGGTCGGCGATGCCCCACAGCTCTCCCCATCCGAAAGGAAACGCGTATTCGATGTCGGTAGTAGCATTGCTGTAATGGGAAAGCTCTTCCGGGTTATGATCGCGTAAGCGGAAGTTGTTCCGGTCCATTCCCAGTTCGAGCAGCCAGCTGTTGCAAAACTCCTTCCAGTATGCAAACCACTGAAGGTCGCTCCCCGGAGCGCAAAAAAATTCCAGCTCCATCTGTTCAAATTCCCGGGTACGGAAGGTAAAGTTTCCCGGAGTGATCTCATTTCGGAAGGCTTTCCCGATCTGGGCGATGCCGAAAGGTATTTTTTTCCGGGAAGTCCGGAGCACCTTTTTGAAGTTAACAAATATTCCCTGCGCAGTTTCCGGCCTTAAGTAGATCTCTGCCTTGGAGTCTTCAGTTACGCCCTGGTATGTCTTAAACATCAGATTAAACTGCCTGATCTTTGTAAAATCCTGCCCACCGCATTCAGGGCACCTTATTTTATGATCACCGATAAACTGCTCCATCCGTTGAAAATCCCAGCGCTCTGTCGGCATCTCCCCTCCGGCGCTGTGGAAAAAATCTTCTATAATTTTGTCAGCCCTGAATCTCGATTTGCACAATTTACAGTCCATCAGGGGGTCGTTGAAACTGCCTACGTGTCCGGAAGCGATCCACGCTTTAGGGTTCATCAGTATGGCAGCGTCCAGCCCTACATTGTAAGGGCTCTCCTGCACAAATTTTTTCCACCAGGCTTTTTTGATGTTATTTTTCAGCTCTACGCCCAGGGGGCCGTAATCCCATGTATTGGCCAGCCCCCCATAGATTTCTGAACCGGAAAATATAAAGCCCCTGTTCTTGCAGAGTGAAACCACCTTGTCCATTTGATTATCCTTAATCATCTCGTTCCCCTCGTTTCGGTAAAATAATAAAAAAC
>JAGXSR010000187.1 GCA_018333405.1 Dethiobacter sp.
CAGGGTAAAGATCTTCAAATTCCCGCCTGGAAAAAGGCAGGCGCTCAAAAGCGATCTGCAACTCATGAAAAACCCCGGGCAGCGCTTCTTCGGCGCGCTTTGTTTTCTGCACCAGCCGCTTGGAGACAATCTCCTTGACATGCTCTCCGGAAAGCTGGAAGCGGACCGGATAGCGGTCCTTGATTTTATGCAGCATCTCTCCCGAAAGAGAGCCTGTGTTCTCTATATTCTCCTGCATAGTGGCCGCAATCCAGGCCGGGATATTTTCAGCAAACTCACCTAAGTACTGCAGAAAGCGCACATCTTCGTTGTAGGCGCGGGCGTTTTCCTTGGAGCGTAAGAATTCCGAAAGCTCATCGATTAACAGCGCCAAGCCGCCCCAACCTGCGCCGGAAAGGGTTTGGCGCAAGATTCCAAACGCCTCCGGGCGGGGCATCTCCCGCCATCCATCCGGCAGCTTTGCCGCTCCGGAGCGCTCCCGCAGTTTATCTTCCACCCGGGCTAGTATAATTTGCTCCAGGGGCTGCCGGCTGCTGTGCTCCACCAGGGATATTTCCACTACCAGCGGGTTTACCGCCGCGGCGCGCTCAAGCAGTGCGGCGAGGCCGGCATCCGCCGCGGCGCCTTCCCGGCAGGCCCGGGCAAAAGTTTCCCGCGCCGCTGCGTCGCTTAAGGTCAGGCTTAAGACATTGAGCAGGTGCGACTTTCCGGAACCGTAATTGCCGACGATAAAAAACCCTTCGCCCTGGGCGGCGCTTATTTTTTTTAAGATTGTGGAGCAGACAAAAGATACCTCTCCGGTGAAGATAAACGTCTCTGCCATATGGCGGCGCAGAGATTGGTCGGTAAGGTCGGCCAGGCGGACTACTGTGCGCACCGGGGGCAGATGAATTAGCTCTCCGATTTTGATCATAGTTTCTCCTGCCCCGCGCTTGCAGATAATTTCAATCTGCGGAGGAGGCCGTATAGCTCCTTGCGATAAGGGTATTTATAGATCAGCTCTTTTAAAAAAACCGCTGCTTCATCGGCTTTGCCCAGCTCCACGGCATCTTTCAGCAAAGCGGCTTTGGCTGTTTGATCTCCGGGCCTGTGCTCGAGCAGAAGCTTCAGCAAAGGCCATGCTTCGTCTTTCCGGCCCAGGCGCCGGCAGCTGTAAGTGAGCTGAGAAAGGGCCAGCAGATTTTCCGGGTCCAGCTCGCGGGCCTTATAGTATGCCTGGGCGGCGTCCGATTCCTTGCCCGCCTTGCGCAGCAGATCGCCCGCCAGCAGATGCAGGTGGGGATTTTCTTTACGCTTCCCCACCTTGATTATTTTCTGCAGCTGGCAGACCGCCTCTATTGGGTCCAGATGCAGATGCTTAAGCTGAGCTTTAATTCGCTCGGCATAAGGCAAAAAAGCTTCCTCATCCGGACAAAGCTCAGCCGGCAAAAGGTCCTCTTTGTCCTTCACCGGCGCCTTCTCTGTTAAATGGCTGTACTGCCGGATCAAGTAATTGTCGCCGGGATACTTTTGCAGCGCCGCATAAAGCAGGGCCTTAGCTTTATCCTGCTGTCCGTCGAGCTCCAGGGCACGGGCCAGACGACCGGCCCGGTACGGGTTAGGAGCACAGGCGTAGGCTTGATTTAAGTTCTCTACCGCTTCAGCAGTTTCTTTCTGTTCCAGGGCGGCTTCGCCCAATACGGTCAGAGCAATGGCCTGTGACGGCTCTTTCTGTAAGACCTCAAAGGCGATTTTACGCGCTTCCGAAAAATTACCCTGGCGCAGGAGAACATCGGCCAGGTTCGCTGAGAGCAGCCTGTGCTCGTAGCTGCCGGCCGGATATTCGGCCATGGCCTCAAGCAAGACCAGCTCCGCGTCCCGAAGCCTCTTCTTCCGGCGCAGCTGCCAGCTTTGATCTATAGCGTCTTTATGATCCCTTTTCTGCATGCGCAAACCCTTCACCGATCACTGACAAAATACTTGTTCTTACAAATTCTGCTTTGATCGTTATTTTAACACAATTGGCGCAGAAAAACCAAAGCGCGGTTGCGCTTTCCGAATCCGGGCGCCTTGCCCTCCGATCCGATTTTTTAAAAACCCCGAACGCGTTTTAGATCCCCGTTCCCGGCGCACTTCGTGTATACTGTTTACATACGATGTTAGATGATCTAATTCCTGCATCCACCGCCTATGCTTTAAAAAGCGGCGTCCTTATGCTTTGGGGAGGCAACCATTTTGGAATACGATGCAAATCATATGGCTGAAGAACAAAAACTGGTTGAAAAAGCAAAGCGCGATCCCGAAGCTTTCGGCACACTTTATGAGCAAAACTATGACAGTATTTTAAACTATATTCTGCGCAGAACAGGTAACGTCCAAGCTGCCCAGGATATAACCGCGGAAACATTTTTAAAGGCGCTTAAAAACATAGATAAATTTAAATGGCAAAATATCCCGTTTTCGGCATGGCTTTTCAAAATTGCAACCAACGAAATTGCGGCCTGGTTCAGGAAAAGCCGGTACACAGCTGTTTCCCTGGAATCATTAAGAGAAGTGGGCTTTGATCTCAGGGCGGGGGACGATGTAGAGCAGGAGCTGATCACCGCGCAGGAAGAGATTCAAAAGAATCAGGAGTTTCTGGCCGTGCTGGCAAAAATAGATCAGCTGCCCCCAAAGTACCGGGAGGTTATCGCCTTGCGCTTCTTTGCCCACAAACAGCTCTCCGAGATTGGGCAAATCCTTGGCAAACCGGAAGGGACTGTAAAGTCTCTTTTACATAGGGGTCTGAAAAAGTTGAAAATATTTTTTCGCAAGCAGGAAGCAGATGCAACTTTTGAACTGAAACGGCAGTATAAAGGGTAGAGGGGTGGCGTCATGGAAAATAATTTTATAGATAGAGAGCAGCAGCGCCTGGCTGAAAGCCTGGATAAAATTATATTACCCGAGGCGCGGACGCCTGTTTACAAGCAAATGCTTAAAAACGCCCTGATCGATCAGGCCCGCACTCTCAGGCAGCCGTCCGGATTTAAGGCGCAACGCGACAAGCGCTATGCGTTGCGCCTCAGCATAGCCTTTGCGTTGCCTATCGCGGCCATATTACTATTGGTGGCAGTATGGCCACTGTTTATTCCGGCGCCGCAGACTTATGCCCATATTGTGCTGGAGGTAAACCCCGCGCTTAAGCTTAGGATAGACGACAGCTACAATGTTACCGGATTTGAGGCGCTGGATCCCAAAGCAGGCAGCATCCTTGATGACCTGGATTTGCGCAACCTTAGCGCGCAGCAAGCCGTAACAGAAATTGTGGACAGGTTTTACCGGCAGGGACTGCTCACTCCGGAAAGAAGAATGGTTCTGGTGATCTATCCGGTTGCCGATGTCAGCCAGGAATTCCTGGCCGCTGCTCTGGACGCCGCGCGTACGGCCGCAAACAGGCGAATCCTTGAGCTGAATATGAAGATCGCGGTCAGTCCATTTGTGATGGATACCCAATCTTACGAAACAGCCGAGCAGGCAGGGCTTAGGCCATCGCAATATAGCCGGTTGCTTGAAGCCGGTTTATCACCCGAGATGCTGGCCGCGTTATTCAAGACGGGAGAAGAGCTGAAGTTAGACGGGGAAGTATTTTCTGCTCGTTTTGCGGTTGCCGCGGAGCTGATTGCTGAGCTGATAGAGGCGGGGCTCTCCAAAAAAGAGGCTGCAGACCTAGCCAGGGAGTTGCTGGCCGCAGGAGTAGGAACCGACCTGCTGAAAGACGCTGCGGAGAATATTCTGGATCGCGTTGACGACGGAGAAAACCCAAAACAAGCGATTAAGAACATACGCCGCCTGATCAGCTCCGGGCGGCTTCATGAGCTAAAGAGCGAAGACGACGAAGATGACGAAAATAAGCGAGATGATGAAGAAGACGACGATGAAGAAGATCGCGATGATGATAAAAACGGCAAAGATGAAAACGAAGAAAACGATAATGAAGACGATAAAGAAAACGATAATGAAAACGATAATGAAAACGATAATGAAAACGATAATGAAAACGATAATGAAAACGATGAAGACGATAATGGCCGTGAAGATGAGCGTCCCGGCGAGAAAAATGATGAGACCGAAGAAACAGACGAGTCCGGGAAGTATTAAATAAGGGATATTAATGGCAGCAATTGGCTTGGGATGGCATCCTTAGACCCTGAAAAGTTATCAATAATAAACCATCCGGGGAAAATTTTTAATTTAAATGCAACCTTTATTCTATCGCCTCATTATTGGAGTTAAGAAGGCTTAAAAAAACTAAATGATGAGGTGATCTTTTAGATGTCATTTAAAAAAGTGAAGCTAATCGTCCTTGTGTTGCTAGTATCTTTGTTGCCGACAGGTTACCTGCTGTATGCCTCAACTCCCGATGCCTTCGCCCATATCACCCTGGAAGTAAATCCGGCGCTGGTGCTGACTGTTGATTCCGAAAACAGGATCATCGGCCTGGAGCTGAAAGAAGGGGAAGCGCAAGCGCTTTTTTCCGGAATAGAGTTTACCGGCATGGACCTTAAACAGGCTCTGGAGTTAATTACCGGGCACTTAAGCAACGCGGGCTTTCTGAACGACGATAGTTTAGTGTTGCTCACCGTACACCCGGCCAAAGGGGTGCGGGAAGAGAGCATTTCTGATTTGTCCGGACAGCTCGAACAGATTTACAGCTCTGTCGTGGAACCGCTTGCAGTCAAGCCGCCTGTGCAAATTGTGGTGCTGGATTCCGGCCTTTATGCCGCGGCCCAAAAATCCGGAGTAATGCCGTCTGATTTCGTAGTTCTCGTCGATCATGGTGTCCCTTCGGCAACCATAGCCGCTCTGATGGAGATCAACTACTCGGCCGGAAAAAGCGGCCAGACTCCAATCGGGCACGATAAAAAAATTTTTGAAGCCTATATGGATTTAAGGGCCGCCGGGCTGACGGAGACCGAGGCGCTGGAGATTCTAACGGAAGCATCTTTGCTGACCCAATCTGCACCCAAAATATATGAAATAGCTTCCGGTGTCGTGGATTTGCTGGAGGCCGGGATCCCATATCCTGACGCGCTAAGCGTGTTTGCGTTAGGCCAGGGCCTGGAGCCGAAAGTATTCAGAAAAGAGATATCCACGATCATCTCAGACCTGATCGACCTGCGCGAAGAGGGGATTTACGGTGAAACAGCGCTGGCGGCATTAAGCATGGCCATCGCCGCCGATAAAAGCCTGGAAGAAGTGAGCACCATCATCTCGGCCATTATCGACCTCAAGGAATCCGGTATGACCGGGGAGGAGGCAATCACCATTGTCCGGCAATCCATTTTAGGCGATCCCACTTTGAAAAACTTAGACGACCTGCTTGAAGAACTAGATCTGGATGATGATGAAGACTACGACGATGACGACGAAGAAGAATACGACGATGAGTATGGCGACGATGACGACGACGATGACGACGACGATAAGCGCGGCAGTCAGGGACAGGGCCAGGGCCAAGGCCAAAGGAAGCAGAACATCGACCGGGACGACGACAAATATGACTACGATGATGACGATGATGACACCGACGATCAGAATGACGATGATGACGAACAGGATAAAAATGACCAGGATGATGACGACAACTAAAGAGACGACAAAGAGGCCGAAGTAATTTAAAAGCAGAAATGTACTTACGGGGGCTGTAACGAAACCTGGTTTTTCGTTACAGCCTTTTTTCGTGAAATCGACCATAATTTCAAATCAGCCGGGTATGAGGTAAATCGGCCGGCCGATACCCGGAAGTGAAGCAACCAATATCGCGATTGTCGTCATTGCCCAGGATCAACACTAGCTCTGCACCCGCGGCGTTTATGGCCTCAGCATATGCTCTCAGGCCAGGCAGGTAAGCAACCTGGGCCAGGGTCCCCTGATCTTTTGGCAACAGATCGCCCGCTACCGCCACCAGATCAGGCTTATGCGCTTTGGCTGCCTGAACCAGAAGTTCCCACTTGTTTTCCCCGTGATGAATATCGGCTAGAACCATCCAGCGCATACAGCTCACTCCTATCTAAAAAAGAGGGTGCTACCGGCTTGCCTTAGCCCAGGAGTCCTTGAGGCTGACAATGCGGCTGTATATGATCTGCCCTTCTTTCGCGTCTTCCGGCGCATAATAAAAATAGCCCTTGCGCAAAAATTGAAAGCGGCTGCCGGCCGGCGCCTGGGCCACAGCGGGCTCCACCGCCGCGTCGGTGAGTATGACCAGGGATCCGGGATTAATACTGCCGGTAAAGTCGCCTTCTTCGTCATGGTCGGGACTCTCTTTTGTAAACAGCGTGTCGTACAGGCGGACGGTGATCCTGGCGGAGTGCGGCGCTGATACCCAGTGGATAACCCCCTTCACTTTTTTGCCGCTGATATCCTGGCCGCTTTTGGTCGCCGGGTCGTAAACGCAGCGCAGTTCGATGACTTCGCCCCCGGCATCTCGGACTGCTTCTTCGCAGCGGATGATATAGGCTCCTTTTAAGCGCACCTCCCGGTCGGGGGCCAGCCGGTGGTAGCTCTTCGGCGGATCATCCATGAAGTCTTCCCGCTCGATATACAGCTCCCTGCCAAAAGGAACCTGTCTGGCGCCGGCGCTCTCATTCCCGGGTAAATTCTCAAGTTTCAGCAGTTCGGTTTTATCTTCCGGCCAGTTGGTAATCACTACTTTCAGCGGCTCCAGCACCGCCATCATCCGGTATGCCTTATCTTCCAGATCATTGCGGATACTGTGCTCAAACAGGGAGAGATCCACAACGCTCTCTGCCCGGGCCACACCGACCCGTTCCTGGAAATCGGCGATGGCTGCCGGGGTGACTCCCCGCCGCCTCAAACCGGCGATAGTGGGCATCCTTGGATCGTCCCAGCCGCTGACATATCCCTCTTCCACCAGCCGGCGCAATTTGCGCTTGCTCATCACCGTATAGGTCATATTCAGGCGGGCAAATTCAGTCTGCCGGGAGCGGCATCGGATCACTTCAGGCATCAGCTCCAGAGCGTTGTCCACAATCCAATCATACAGCGGGCGGTGATCGCTGTATTCTATAGAGCAAAAAGAATGGGTAACCCCCTCCAGAGCATCGGAGAAAGGATGATCGAAATCATACATCGGGTAGATGCGCCATCGATCACCGGTGCGGTGATGATGGGCGTGAAGTATGCGGTAGATCACCGGGTCACGCAGGTTTAAGTTTCCCGAA
>JAGXSR010000188.1 GCA_018333405.1 Dethiobacter sp.
TGGAAAAAAGCCGGACTTAAGCTAGCCGCGACAGCCGTCACTTTTTTAACGGCCTCTCTCTTGTTGAGGGATATAAAATGTTTTATCAATCTGCACTATCCTGTAGAGGACGCTATAAGGGTGTTGATATATAATCGTGCCGCCGTACCTGTCGGCGGTTTTTTTTCGCTTCAAAACGTTACCCTGAACTCGTTTGTGCTGCCGGACATTATTCGGCAGGCAATTATTTATAAGACAGCTTATGCGGTTACTCCTGCCGTTTATAGCCCGGAAGATTATCTAACGCTGGTCATGTCCAATGCGCTATCTTTTCTTACAGCGGTTCTTCTTTGTTGGGGATTGTTTCAACTGGCCGGCAGTTTAAGTCCCATGCATCGCCGTCAGTTAAAAATTCATGAACATCTGGGAGGTTTGATTACAGGGATCCTGCGGCAGACGCTTATAGTATTTATAATCGTCGGTTCCGTAACGCCGTATTTATGGTTGTTTGCTGTTCCCAAAGAGATTTTAGATCTGCAACAAACGGTTTTACTACGCTGGCTATTGCAGTTGTTTCATTTGACCGGTATATGGTGGAGGTGATCAGCAGAATTATATAATTAGGTTGGCAGGAATTATGCGGGAGAAAGAAGAACAATAAGTGATTACGATCTTTATTTTCCTGAAAAAAGTGAGGGAGAGCCATGTTGATCATTTTGCTTGGGCCGCCTGGCGCCGGGAAAGGCACACAGGCTGAGTTTCTGGTGCAGAAGTATGGTTCGGCTTATATTTCTACCGGGGAGATTTTACGCAGCGCGGTTAAAAAGGGCACAGCCATGGGAAAGCAGGCGAAACAGTATATGGATCAGGGACAGTTAGTCCCGGATGAGGTTGTGGTCGGCATAGTACAGGAGAGGCTGTTGGAGCCTGACTGCGGACAAGGCGCCTTGTTGGACGGTTTTCCTCGAACGGTGGTTCAGGCTCGTTCGCTGGATCGGGTATTAGGTGAAATGAACAGCCGGTTGGACGCTGTTGTTCATATTGCGGTGGAAGAAGAAGAGCTTATTGCCAGGTTGACCGGACGGCGTGTGTGCCGGGATTGCGGCGCCACTTATCATGTCAAGTTTAACCCGCCCAAGGTGCGAAATATATGTGACCAGTGCGGTGGTGAGCTGTCCCAACGGGATGACGATTCGCTGGCCACTGTAACAGAGAGACTTTTAGTTTATAAAAAACAGACTGAACCGTTAATAGAGTATTACCAGAAGAGGAATCTGCTTTATACTATTGACGGCAACCAGGAGATCGGCGCCATATCAACCCAAATCATTACGGTGCTTGATCAGCTGTAATCTAATTTCGTCGCTTTTATGCCTCTGTTATCGCCGGACCTGTTGCTGAGGCCAAGGCTGTTTGCCATACAAACAAAGCCGTGGATCACATCGGACAGTTTACTATTAGCAAAGCCGGCTTGTTGCGGGAAATAGCCAAACCCCAGGAGGCAGAGGAATTGATTAGCCAGGATGTTAAGAGATTTTTTGCCTAGGGTTTTCCCGAAGCTGCTTTTATTGACCTGCTATAATCTGCCGAAGTCCTCATACGGAAGAATCTGTTTGCCTGTACCACTTCTGTTGCGCTGACGTCGGCTATCTGAATTTTTGATTGATCAAAACCGGACCGCTTTGTAAGGAGTGCTTTTTTGTCGCACCCTGGTTGCCATTATGGTTTTTTGCATGCCGCGTTTCACTTCTTCTCCGGATGCAGTTGCTTCCTGCAGGGAATAAGCGGACTAAAAGCGAATGTTCCATCAGCCTAGAGCAATATATACTGAAAGCAGGCAAGGCATGTTCACTATTCTGGTTGTGGACGATGAGCGGCCCATTGCGGAGATTTTAAAATATAACCTGGAGAAGGAGGGCTACCAGGTTATTCTGGCATTTGACGGAGAAGAAGCGCTGCGGCGGGTCAATGCAGATAACCCTGACCTGGTAATACTAGATATCATGTTGCCGAAGAAGGATGGGTTCTGTGTATGCCGGGAGATCAGGGCTCAACGGAAAGTGCCCATTATTATGCTTACGGCGAAAGAGACGGAAATTGATAAGGTTCTGGGATTGGAACTGGGTGCTGATGACTATGTAACCAAGCCTTTCAGCGCTCGTGAACTATCTGCCCGGGTTAAAGCGATTTTACGTCGGGCCAAGGTATACATCGAGCAGTCAGAAAAACAAGACGCGAACAAATTGACTTATGACCAACTGTCTGTAGACTTAGATGAGATGAGGGTTTATAACGGAGGCAAGCCGGTAGATTTAACATACCGTGAATTTACTTTGCTTGTGCAGATGATGCAGAGACCAGGGCATATTTTCTCCCGACAACAGCTTTTAAACCAGGTTTGGGGTTACGATTATATAGGTGATGAGCGGACTGTAGATGTTACGGTCAGGCGGCTCCGCGAGAAATTGGAAATATTACCGGCTCAGCCTGAATTTATTCAGACTAAAAGGGGTGTCGGATATTTTTTTAAACGGAAGGAATCTGTTTAAAAGCCTCCAGTGGAAGATTGTATTGGTATATTCTTTATTGCTGCTGTTTTCTTTACAGTTAATTAGTGTGTACCTGGTGCAATCTTTGGAGCAATATTCTCTGCAGAACTTCAAGTCCGGCCTGGAAGTGCAGGCACGATTGCTTTCTGTTTTCTTAACACCAAGGTTTATCGATATCAGCAGCTCAGCGGACGATATCGCACACTTAGTCCAACAATTTGGTGGGACGAAAGGATTGGAAGTTGTTGTGCTGGATAGCCAGGCTTTGGTGACGGGCGCTTCAGGCAACCAGTCACTTTTGGGTAGAAGGCTTATCCGTGACGAGATCGCCGCAGCGCTCACCGGTGAAATCGCTGATGCGATCAGGGTTGATCCGGTCAGCGGGGAACGGCGTTATTATCTGGCCTTCCCTCTAAGGGATCAGGAGAATATCCTTGGCCTGATCTATTTAAGCGGTTCTTTGCGTAATGTGGATTCAGTTTTGAATCAGGTCAAGCTTATCCTTCTGACCGGAGCAGCTGTAGCTTTGACGATCAGTTTTATTTTAGGAATCATTTTAACCAGAACAATTACCACACCCATCCAGGCGGTCACTCATCAAGCCAGTTTGATGGCCAAAGGTGATTATTCCCGGCAGATCAAAGTAGAAGCCTCAGATGAAATCGGCCAGCTAGGTGAAACATTTAACTTTCTGGCCGAGCGCCTTAGTTATAATATCAGAGAAATAACTTCTGAAAAAAGCAAAGTAGAAGCGATAATCAACAATATGAGCGATGGCGTTATTGCCCTGGACGGCAGGGGGCGGCTAATCCATATCAACCCGGCGGCGCAGAGTCTGCTGGCTATTTTAAAAACGGATCCTTTTTCTGCCGAAGATTCCGGTTTTAATGTGCTTAAAAAAATGCTTGGACGGGAGAACATGCGCCTGTTTACCCAGCAGAAGCGATCTTTTTCCACCGAAATATCCCGGGAAAAGCCTCCCTGCACGGTAAAAGTTACGCTTGTGCCTTTTAAAGTAGAAAAAGGACGGATGAACGGCACACTTTTGGTTTTACATGATATAACCGGTGAGCGTGAGTTATCTAAAAGGCAGCAGGAATTTGTGGCTGATGTGTCTCATGAATTGCGCACTCCCTTGACCACAGTAAAAAGTTATATTGAAACACTGTTGGATGGGGCTGTGGAAGAACCCGCGGTCCGGGAAAGATTTCTGCGGGTTGTGGAACAGGAAACCGAGCGCATGGTCAGCTTGGTAAAAGACCTTTTAGCTTTGTCTCAGCTGGACTACAGCCAGGTAGAATGGCATAAAACGGATGTGGAACTAAGAGAGTTGTTCCAGGAAGTGGTGGATCAATGTCGACAGAAAGCGGATATTGAGCTGCCTAAGATAAAGATATCTGCGTCACCGGAGATGGCTTCTTCGTTTGTGGATCGGGGTAAGGTCGTGCAGGCCTTAGCTAATATTCTGAACAATGCTGTCCGTTATACCGCTCCGTCCGGGGAGGTAGAAATCAGCGCTACAGCGCAAGATTCCATTGTCACGATTATGATAGCCGACACGGGCGTAGGGATACCGCCCGATGATTTGCCGCGCGTTTTTGAACGGTTTTACCGGGTTGAAAAAACACGCAGTCGGGATCATGGAGGAACCGGGCTAGGCCTTCCTATCGCCCGGAAAGTAGTAGAGGCTCATGGGGGCAAAATCTGGATAGAAAGCAGTCTGAATAAAGGAACAAAAGTCTGGTTTACTTTACCCCAAAAACCGGGCAAGGAGGTTACCTGATGAGCGAAAGCGGCAAAAGCTTCCTGCTTGTGGCCTTGGTATTTTCAAGCCTGATGTTGACCTACCAGCTCTGGTTTGGTTCAGAGCCTTTTGAAAAAATAACCGACGACGCGTATGATCCGATCTTCTTTGAAGAACCGCGCCCGTTAAGCCGAGCTGTTGCTCCTCACCAGGTTATATTTCAGATTGGTGGCATGTTCTACCGGTTTGGACATGGGAACCAGAATTATCATAAACTCTGGGAATGGACATCTGAGTTACTTCAGCGAGTTCCTTATGCTCAGTACAGGTTGACAGAGGAAACTCCAAGGGAAGGACTTCCCTTGGTTACTTTTTCTTTTCAACCCATATTGCCTGCAGGCAATGGCAGTCCATGGTTAAAAGAGGATATGGAGCGAGAGATAGAAGAAGTTATTATTATCGAGCAGGGTGACCAATATTGGCTGGAACTGCAAGCATCCGGTGGTGCTGTTTTGCTGCTCGATTTATCGTTGGAGATGGGATTTTCCCTGCGGGAATTGGTCGCTTCTCTAAATTTGGACGGCGCTGTGAAGTACAGAGAGCTGAACGCGGTGGATTTAAGCGATGCTTTGGAAATGGAAATGGTGCTAAGTGGCCCGCTGTATGTTCCGGCGGAGCCGGTACAAATGGATGAGTTGTTGCTTGCCGAGGAAGAATTAGACCAGGAGATGCTGGTAAAAATGTTTTTTGTAGACCGAAGCCTGGTCAGAATGATCTCCGAGCGAGACGGCTCACTGATCTATACCGATGGTGAAAAAGGTCTTCGTTTTAACGGCGGGTTTGTATTTACGCACCCACAGTTGGAGCAGGCACAGGCAACGCAC
>JAGXSR010000189.1 GCA_018333405.1 Dethiobacter sp.
GGCTGTTGGACTGGAACAGGCTTTAAAGATCCTGAAACCCGACCGGACCGCTATCCCAAAAGACGCCTTTCCCAAAAAGTTGTGCGTATACCCTAAACAACTGCCCCGCCTGGAGGGATAAATATTTTTCATAGTATTGGCGCCCGAGGGCAGATCTCTATTCTAGTCGAAAATTACCGGCAAAAGAAGGTATTGTCTGATATTTAGCAAATGTATGATAAATACATAAAATATAAAATTATTTTTATTTGAGCAACACAATGACTTTACCCTGGCGGTATGCTAATATATTTACTAATATTTCTATTTAAAGGAGGAGCAGGATCGTATGGTTCAACGTATCGGAGCTTACCTTACCAAAGTATCATGCAAGTACATGCCCGACCCGTTTATTTTTGCTATTTTGTTATCTATTCTCGTTTTTATTGGCGGCATAACTTTGGCCAACCAGACTCCTTTCCAAATGATCCTTCATTGGAAAGGAGGTTTCTGGAACCTGCTGACCTTTGCCATGCAGATGTCCCTGATCATTGTTCTCGGCTTTGCCGTGGCCAGTTCGCAAATTGTCAATCGCTGGCTGCAAGCGCTGGCCAATACCGCTAAAAACTCCCGTCAGGCTGTGTTTATGGTTGCGCTGGTTGCTACCATCGGCGGGATGATCAGCTGGGGATTTGGCCTCGTTCTTGGCGCTCTCTTTGCCAAAGAAATGGGGAAATCGGGGTACCTCCGCGGGATAAAAATGCACTATCCCTTACTTGGCGCCGCCGCTTACCTGTCCATGCTGGTCTGGCATGCCGGCCTCTCCGGTTCGGCGCCGCTTCTGGTGGCCACCCCCGGCCATGTCATGGAAGCATCAATCGGTATCATTCCGATTGCCAAAACACTGTTTAACCCGATGAACCTTTTTGTTATTGTGGCCCAACTGATCTTTGTCCCGCTGTTTGCATACCTTGTTCATCCGAAAAAGGACAATGAACTTTTGTCAATTGATGATTGCCTGACTCCGGACGAGGTTGCTGATGTCGTAGTAAAGGAAACAAAAGAGCAATGTCTCACCCAGGACGACATCGCATACGGTAAAACAATCGCCAACCGTTTAGATAACAGTCGCATTTTGACCTGGATCATCGGGATAAGCGGCATGATCTTTATCGGCCATCATTTTGCCACAAAGGGCTTCGACCTGAATTTGAACATCCTAAACGGAATCTTTCTCTTTGTCGGCATGCTGCTGCACAAGACGCCGATGAATTATGTGCGCGCAATTTCGGAGGGGGTTAAAGGTGTAGGCGGGGTTCTGCTGCAATTCCCGTTTTATGCCGGAATGATGGGTATGATGGCCGGCTCGGGTTTGATCGCCATCATCGCGGGATGGTTTGTGGCCATTTCCACCGCATATACCTATCCGTTGTTTACCTTTCTCAGCGCGGCGATCGTGAACCTGTTTATTCCCTCCGGCGGCGGGCAGTGGGTTGTTCAGGGGCCGATCATGATTGAAGCGGCAAACGCACTTGGCGTATCGCATCCTCAGACGATCATGGCTCTTGCTTATGGTGATCAGTTCACAAATATGGTGCAGCCGTTTTGGGCGATTGCTCTGCTTGGAATTACCGGCCTTAAAGCCCGGCAGATCATCGGCTATACAGCCACGATCATGCTCATGTCGACCTTTATTTATGTGTTCGCCACATTGTTTTTACCCGCATAAAACGATTAGGACTCGTTTTGCTGAATTGGAAAAACAAAGATCAGCTCTTTGCCGTATCGGTAAAGAGCTGATCTTATATAAATCAATATTTTACAAAATTCCAGCAACTGCTTTTATATATGTTCAGCATGGCGCCAAGTTAACGCATCTGATTTAGACTGTTTGACTGCTTTGTGGTAGTATATGCTTGTCATCCCAATCTAGTATATTTCAGGGGGGTTTGGTTTACAGGTGATTGACATATCTTACGTCTTTCAGATCACGTTGTTTGGGTTTGCCTTTGTGTGTGTGACCATGTTTTTGTTATATCTGATCCTGATTTTATACAAGCACTTTTTCGAAAACTTTAAGAAAAACGACAAAGAGATCCGGCTGTCCACACCGCAGCCACAGCTGCGGAGCGCGCCGCCCGCAGCCGGCCTTTCGCCGCAGATTGTGGCGGCGATAACCGCGGCTGTTGCCGGCAGCTTGCCGCGGCAGGATATTGCTCCGGGTGCGGCCACAATAACTGCTTTGGCGCAGCAGACAGGCGGCGAAAGCCGGTGGGCGGATGCCGGCCGGAAGGCGCTGATGGACGGAAAACGCGGGATCGAACAATTAAGGAGGAGAGGGTAAATATGAAAAAATTTAAAGTAACCGTAGACGGACAAGTTTATGAAGTGCTGGTTGAAGAGGTGCAGGGGAGCTCTAGTGCGCCTCAGATCACACCGCTGGAAATAAAAACCGCTTCGCCGGCGGGAAAAAAGCTGGAGGCGGAAAAAAGCTTGCCGCAAGCGCCGCCTGTTCCCCGCGGCTCTTCAGGGGGCGCTGTGGTGTCCTCACCGATGCCCGGTTCCATTGTTTCCATGAAAGTCCAGGTTGGAGACAGAGTGGCCGCAGGTGATCTATTGTTGATTCTGGAAGCGATGAAGATGGAAAACGAGGTGGTCGCGCCGTTTTCAGGAATAGTTGTGGAGATCATGGCCAAAAACGGAGCGGCTGTAAACAGCGGGGAGCCTTTACTGGCCATCGGTTAGAGGCAGACAAAATCGTCGTTCTATATAAGCCAAATAGAGGAGTGAACCGGGTGTTAAGCATGATCCTGGATTTTTTTCAAAGTACAGGCTTTTATAACCTGACCCTGCCCCAGACTGTGATGATTATTATCTCCTGTGTGATGCTCTATCTGGGCATTGCCCGAAAATATGAGCCGTTGCTGCTGGTTCCGATCAGCTTCGGCATGCTGCTGGTCAATCTGCCTTTGGGTGAGCTGATGCGCCCGGAATCGGGCTCTGTGATCGGTGGCTTGCTGTGGTATATCTCCCGGGGATTGGAGCTGGGTATATTTCCGCCGCTGATCTTTCTTGGCATCGGCGCCATGACCGACTTTGGGCCGATGATTGCCAATCCGGTGACCTTATTTTTAGGCGCGGCGGCCCAGTTCGGCATATTTACCACCTTTATCGGCGCTAATCTGCTTGGGTTTACCGCGCCCCAGTCGGCGGCGATCGGTATCATCGGCGGCGCCGATGGACCGACGGCGATATTTTTAGCCAATGCCCTGGCTCCTGAGCTTTTAGGGCCAGTCGCCTTGGCCGCTTATTCCTATATGGCCCTGGTGCCTGTGATCCAGCCGCCGATCATGCGTCTTTTAACCACTCAGCAGGAGCGCAGCGTGGTGATGAGCCAGCTGCGTGAAGTTTCCAAGACCGAAAAGGTGCTCTTTCCGATTATTGTGATTATCCTGGCCGGGCTTTTGCTTCCCCCGGCGCTGCCGCTTCTGGGCACCTTTATGTTGGGTAACCTGCTCAAAGAGAGCGGGGTTACCGAGCGGCTGAGCAATACCGCCCAAAATGACCTGAATAATATCGTGGTTGTATTCTTGGGGCTATCGGTCGGCGGCAAAGCTACTGCCGAATATTTTCTGACCCCCGGCACGATTAAAATTATTGTTCTGGGGCTTCTGGCCTTTGCTGTGGGCACCGCTGCGGGAGTGCTGATGGGCAAACTGCTCTACCGGTTAAGCGGGGGCAAGATCAACCCGCTGATCGGCTCAGCCGGGGTTTCGGCCGTTCCGATGGCGGCGCGCGTTTCCCAGATCGAGGGCAAAAGAGCAAATCCGAACAGCTATCTTTTGATGCACGCCATGGGTCCCAATGTCTCCGGAGTGATCGGCTCAGCCATCGCCGCCGGGATTTTGCTTTCCATCCTTAAATAAACCGACCATGACCGGAAATTAACCGGTAAAGATATACGCAAGTTTAAAAATAATTAAGAAAGCGGTGGATGAATATAATGGAAGATAAATTACAGCACCTGGCAGATCGCCGCCGACTGACCCAAGGCGGGGGCGGTGAAAAACGGGTTGCGGAGCAGCATGAAAAAGGGAAGCAGACTGCCCGCGAGCGTTTGGAGATGTTGCTTGATCAGGGCAGCTTTATCGAGCTGGGCGCCTTTGTGCAAACAAACTTAGGAGACGCCGGCAGCCTGGATATAAAAAACCCCGGCGAGGGAGTAGTCGCCGGCTGTGGGACGATAGACGGCCGCCGGGTGTACCTGTACGCCCAGGATTTCACAGTGGCCGGAGGCTCCTTAGGCGAAGCTCATGCCGCCAAGATCTGCCGGGTATTGGACTTAGCCGGTCAGAACGGCGCCCCGCTGATCGGGCTAAATGACTCCGGTGGGGCGCGCATCCAGGAAGGAGTATCTGCTCTGGACGGTTTTGGCTCCATTTTTTACCGCAACACGATCTATTCGGGCGTTGTCCCCCAGATCTCGGTGATCATGGGTCCGTGCGCCGGCGGCGCCGTTTACTCGCCGGCTCTGACTGACTTTGTGTTCATGGTGAACCAGACCGGGAACATGTTTATTACCGGCCCGCAGGTGATCAAAGCGGTGACCGGAGAGAGTGTCAGCTCAGAAGAGCTGGGCGGCGCCGCTACCCATAATCAGACCAGCGGCGTGGCGCACTTTTATGCGCAGAGCGAAGAGGATTGTATCCGGCAGATCAAAGAGCTGTTAAGTTTCCTCCCTTCCAACAACTTAGATGAAGCGCCGCTATCCTCTCCGCGGGAGCCGGCGCTTTCGGCGGAGGAGCTGGTGACCATAATCCCGGAGAGCCCGAATAAGGCCTACGATGTGCGGGAGATCATCTTGCGGGTGGTCGACGGCAGCGAATTTATGGAAGTGCACAGTGGCTTTGCCCAAAATGCCGTAGTCGGCTTTGCCCGTATCGGCGGCCGTCCGACAGGGGTTATTGCCAACCAGCCCCTGGTCAAGGCCGGCTGCCTGGATATCAACTCATCCGATAAAATTGCCCGTTTTGTCCGTTTCTGTGACTGCTTTAACCTGCCGCTTGTCACCTTAGTGGATGTGCCCGGCTATCTTCCCGGAGTGGAGCAGGAATGGGGCGGGGTAATTCGTCACGGGGCCAAGATCCTCTATGCCTATTCTGAAGCTACGGTGCCGCAGATCTCGATTATATTACGCAAAGCTTATGGCGGCGCCTATATCGCCATGAATTCCAGTTCCCTGGGCGCAGATCTCTGCCTGGCCTGGCCTACCGCGGAGATTGCCGTGATGGGTCCCGAAGGCGCGGTGAACATTATCAACCGGCGCGAACTGGAGGCTTCAGAAAACCCGGAGCAGGCGCGCTTTGATCTGGTGCAGCAGTACCGTGCTAAATATGCTAACCCGTATATTGCCGCGGCCCGGGGCTGGATTGATCAGGTGATTGATCCAAGGGAGACCCGCGCTGCCCTGATCCATGGCCTGAAAATGCTGGAAACAAAACGCGAGCAGCGGCCGCAGCGCAAGCACGGCAATATTCCGCTGTAAGGGATATGGTTAATCCGGAATTAATGAAAGGAGAAGAAAGTAATGAAGTTAATGGAATATGAAGGAAAGCAGCTATTTTTTGAAGCGGGCATCCCGGTTCCCCGGGGCCTGACCGTTTCGGATTCCGGAGCGGTTGGCGATGCCGCAGGTGAAATCGGGCTCCCGGTGGTGGTAAAGGCCCAGGTCCTCTCCGGAGGCAGGGGTAAGCGCGGCGGGATCAAAGTCGTAAATAGCATCGGCGAAGCCCAGGAGATAGCCTCCGCGCTGTTCAATGATGGCTTGACCGGCGAGCCGGTGAGCAAGGTGCTTGTGGAG
>JAGXSR010000190.1 GCA_018333405.1 Dethiobacter sp.
GAGCGGCTAGGCCTCCTGGATCAGGGCGGCCTGGTCCGGGTTGGCCTGTCTCCGTATAACACTAGCGGCGAGATAGAGCGGCTGCTGGACGAACTCGCCCAAATTGCCGGGTAAACATTTAAGCCGGTGGTATAGACTTCTACACTGAAAATGCGGTCGCCTCGCCTCTATATTGAAATTCCCCTCTCCCTCTGCTATCCTGAAATTCCCCTCTCCCCCCGAGAGAGGGCAGGGTGAGGGGTATTTTCATCCTTCTTGATGGGGGAATGTACGTCTGCCATGCAACAGCAATACAGCGGGAGGATAACTGGTGTCGGATAAAATTGCATACGTATTAGATTTTGACGGAACGGTGACTACGGAGGACCTCTCTACGGAAATGGCCCGATATTTCGGTGGCGCACGCTTCTGGGATATCGAAAACCTCTACCGGCAGAGGAAGATAGGAATGCGCGGCTGGCTGGACGGCATGTCGTCCTTGCTGCCGGCGGACATGGATCTTTTGCTGGATTTTGCTTTTGAGCGGGCTGCACTCAGGCCGGGATTTATAGAATTCGTCCGGCAAGCCCGGGAAATGGGCCACCCGGTTTATATTGCCAGCGACGGGTTCGGTTTCTATATCCGGCCTATTTTGGATAAATATGGGTGCCTTGATTTGACGGATACGGTTTACAAAAATGAGACGCTGCCCCGGGAAGGCGGGACGCTGCAGGTTAAGACTCCGCACCGCCATCTGACTTGCCCGGTATGCGGCAACTGCAAGGCAAACCATGTTTTAAGACTGAAAAACGACGGGTGGAAGGTAATATTTTCCGGAGACGGCAGCAACGACCGTTTCGGCGCTTCCTGGTCCGATCGCATATTTGCCCGGGATCGCCTGGCTCAATTCTGTGCTGAGCACGGTCTCCCTTTTACTTGCTGGGCAGACTTTTTTGATCTGCTCCGTGCCGATCAGGGGGAATTTGCCTCCGTTGTCAAGCCCTCTCCTTTTTGCCGGCCGGAGGCGGAGGGGTATCTGAAATAAGGGCAGGGTTTCGGCGGCCGCAAGGCCGCCTTGGACCATTCAGGATTGCCGCTCAATATTGAGGCGGGCTTTCAAACCTTCCTGGAGAACCTGCGAAAAATTAACCCCGGCATTTTCCGCCCGCTCATTTAACCAGCTGGGCAGGGTGAGGTTTTTTCTGACCGACCTGTTGTCGTTGGCCCGGCGGTAAGCGGCAAAATCAATGTCTACCAGTGTGACGATTTCGTCCGGCTCATGCCGGGGCTGCTCAAGAGATGTTTCTGGTATGGCACGGCCCAAGTCCTCTGTAGTTATACCCCAGAGCCCAATGGCGTCCCGAGCCATTTCCATGGCATCAGCAATATCTTTGCCTTGAGTACTTATATCCAGGCCCGGCACATATACAACATAACCAATTTTAGCAGGTTTTAAAATTATGGGGTAAGCTTTTTTCAAGAGAATACACCTCCGCTTTAGGTTTACTTTTCTACACAGGGTACTATTTGAGCCCCTGGCGTTTAATGATTGCTTTTGCGAGCAGCTCGTCAATTTCCGGATGGCGAGGTATCGGTTCAATCTTTTTGCCATTCGTATAGATGTCATGTTTTGCGCCGTTTCTCAGCAGCCACCATCCTTTATTTTCTAATTGTTTTATCAGCTCCCGGCGCTTCACTTTATCACCTCACCCCTTTTATTATACGCATTTAATGCGCAAGTGTCAATTTAGGTCAAAATGATTACAGTTGTGGTAGCCTTTTGCTCTTGCTTTAAATGCAACTTCAGTTCATAAGGCTTAACCCGGCTGTAGTTTCCACCTTGTTAAACGGTTCTTTATAGTTTAAACTTAAATGCATACTGATTGCCTATTTATCGGGGGTGGCTTTTCATGAAAATACTGGTCAGCGACACAATTTCTGCCTTGGGTCTGGAGATGCTAAAATCCAAATACCAAGTAGATTACAAGCCCGGGCTGCCGCCGCAGGAGTTAGTGGAAATAGTCGGCGATTATGAGGCGCTGCTGGTGCGCAGTGGAACAAAAGTGACCGCAGGAGTGATCAAAGCGGCAAAAAAATTAAAAGTGATCGGCCGGGCAGGCGCCGGTGTGGACAATATAGATGTGGAAAATGCGACCGAACAAGGAATCGTGGTGATCAATACTCCCGGCGCCAATACTGTTTCCACCGCCGAACACACGATAGCCATGCTTACCGCTCTGGCCCGGAATATTCCGGCGGCCCACCTTGCTTATAAATCAGGCGCCTACAAGCGGGAGAAGTTTATCGGGGTGGAGCTTTTCCATAAAACGCTGGGTATTGTCGGTTTAGGCCGCATCGGCAGCGAGGTGGCCCGGCGGGCCCGGGCCATGGGCATGCGGCTTATGGCTTACGACCCGTATATCACTTCCGAGCGGGCTGAAAAAGTGGGGGTGGAGCTGACCGGCCTGGATCAGCTACTGAAATCAGCCGATTTTATTACTTTCCACCTGCCCCTGATGCCGGCCACCCGCCATATGTTAGGCGATAAAGAGCTGGCCCTGATGAAAGACGGGGTGCGCATAATAAACTGTGCCCGCGGCGGGCTGATCGATGAGGAGGCGCTTTACCGGGCTTTAGTTTCAGGGAAGGTGGCCGGCGCGGCGCTGGACGTGTTTGAGGAAGAGAACCCGGCAGAAAATAAGCTTTTCAGCCTGGACAACGTGATCGTCACTCCGCACTTGGGCGCTTCCACCCGGGAAGCGCAGGAAAATGTCTCCCTGCAGGCGGCAGAGCAGGTGCTGAAAGCCTTATGCGGCGAACTGGTTACTTCCGCTGTAAATTTACCCGGCGTATCACCGGAAATCATGGCTGAAATCAAGCCGTATCTTCCCCTGCCGCATCTGCTGGGCAGTTTTCTGATCCAGCTTTTCGGCAGTCCGGTGGAGGAGGTGGAGATTCATTACAGCGGTGAAATTGCGGCCAAACTATCAGAGCCGATGACTACCTCCTGCCTGATCGGGATGCTGCAGGTAATCTTAGGCGAGCAGGTGAACTATGTCAACGCGCCGAGGATTATCCAAAGCCGCGGCATCCGGATAAAAGAGATCCGCTCCAGCACTCATAAAAGCTATGCCAATCATATCTCCCTGCATGTGAAATCCGGGGAGAAGAGCTATACTGTGGCCGGCGCGATCTTAGACGGGGGAACAATCCGTATCGTGCAGATTGGGGATCATCTCATTGATGTCGTCCCCTCCCGCTATATGCTGGTCACCACCCATTATGACCGTCCGGGAGTGGTGGGTAAAGTAGGCACCCTTTTGGGAAACGAAAACATCAACATCGCCAGCATGCAGGTAGGGCGGCAGTTTATCGGCGGCGAGGCGGTAATGGTGCTACAGGTGGATGATCCGGTTTCCAAAGCGGTGCTGAAAAAGGTGGCCCAGCTGGACGTTTTGCACAACACACACTTTGTGGAACTGAAAAGCCAGGATCTGATCCGGGGGTAAACCGGCGCAGCCTCAGTTCGACTGTTCAGGCTTTCAAAATGGTGTTCAGGCCGACAAACTTCCAGGGCCGGGCCTGCCTCGTTCTTAAGCAAGAAATTATCCTCCGGTTAACATTTGGGTATCCTTTCGGGCGGACAGCCCCTTGCCCCGCGCTGCTTTAGACTTTTACGGTTCGATCCTGTTTAAGCGCTCAATCCGCTCCCGAATAGGCGGGTGAGTGCTGAAAAGGTTACTCAACCCCCTGGCGGAAAGAGGATTTATAATAAACATATGCGAGGCCGCGTCATTGAGCTGGAGCATAGGCCGCTGCCGGGCGTAACTTTCCATCTTGGCCAGGGCGCTGGCCAGGTCCTTCGGGTTGCCTGAGATTTGGGCCCCGGTTTGATCGGCCCCGTATTCCCTGGTGCGGGAAATGGCCATGCGGATCAGGATCGCCGCCAGGGGAGCCAGGATTAAAGCCAGCATCCGAATCAGAGCGACAGGTGCCCCCCCCTCACTGCGGCGCTGCCCGCCTCCAAACATCATTCCCCACATGCCGATGCGGGATATAAATACTAAAGCCCCGGCCATCACCGCGGCGATGGTGCTGATTAGTATATCCCGGTTGCGGATATGGGCCAGCTCGTGAGCCAAAACCCCTTTCATCTCTGCATAGTCCAGTATCTTCAAAAGGCCGGAGGTTACCGATACCACGGCATTAGACGGATTCCGCCCTGCGGCGAAGGCATTGGGCTGTTCAGTGGGCATCAGGTAGACTCGCGGCATAGGCATGGCGGCGTTGGCGGTCAGCTCTTTTAAGGCCCGGTAAACCTGGGGCGCCTCTTTTTCTTCCAGCGGTTTGGACCGGGTCATGCTGACCGCGATGCGGTCGCTGAACCAATAGGCCATCATATTTAAAGCCAGGGCCAGGATAAAAGCGGCAATCAGTCCGTTTTCACCGGCGATCGCTCCGCCCAGAAGAACCAATACCACGGTCAACACAGCCATCAACAGAAATGTCTTCAAAAAATTCACCCGGCTCATCTCCTTACCATAATGTTTTCCGGCAGATTTAAGAGAACAAGGTTTCGCCTGCCGGTAGGTCAGATGCTGTAAGGCAGCGCAGGCTGCCGGCGAGCAGCTTTAAATTGCAGCAACCTTATCTTAATTATAACTCAAAACCAAGGTCAGTGCTCTATTTATAATTTTGGTCCTGCATAAACGGAACAAGGAATCCTCCCCTCAACAATCGATCGCAGAAGACTGCAAATAAAATAGAAAAGATATTTAAAACCGGTTATAGTATATTAATACTGACACTGGCGTTTATGGTTCGTTTGGATTTTGCCGCGCTTAACGATGTTGCGTACAGATGATGCCCGAATCAAGTTTTAAGCTTAAGGAGCTGATCAAATGATTCAATACCGTCGTCACCGGGAAGAAGTATTGACTTATAGCAGGATGCTGTCGGCAGACGGCTATTTCGGCCCAGCTTCCGGTACGGGGGGCAATGTTTCCATGCGGGTGGAAGCGGAAGGAGGGGACCTGATCGTGATTACTCCTTCAGGCAAGGTTTACGCGGAGCTTTCAGCGGCCGATATCTGTGTGGCCCGATTTGACGGATCAATAATTGAAGGTAATCCGGCGCCTTCGATAGAAACAGGGATGCATCTGGCTGTTTACCGTAATCGCCCGGATGTCAATGCGGTCATCCACACCCACCAACCTTATGCCAGTATCTTCGCCTTGATTAATCAGCCTATTCCGCCGTTGTTTGACGAAGTGACGGCGAAGATCGGCCCTGTGGTGGAGATTATCCCTCATGCTCTTTCAGGCAGCGTTGAGCTGGCGGAAAACGTGGCCTCACGGCTGAAGAACGGATGCAACTGCTATATCATTCAAAACCACGGCGCCCTAGCTGTAGGCCTTACCCTGCAGGCGGCGTACAAGCATTCAGGGCTGTTGGAGAAAACCGCCCAAGCCTATTACCAGGCCTTGTCCACAGGGAAAGAGGTTACCGTTTTGCCTGATTATATCGTCTGTTTACTGACGGAGCAGTTGAAAAGTGAACAGCAAAACGAGATAGCCCGCAAAATGCAATTATCTATATCGGGCAAATTATAGTATAATTAGCAATATACAAAGAATACCTTCAATTCACGGGTGGGATGAAAAGGTGACATACCGGGAATCACTTGAGCAGGCCGCGAATTTAATCAGGGAACACCGGGGCTTTTATGCTCTGACCGGCGCCGGAATGAGCACGGAAAGCGGCATCCCTGATTTCCGCACTCCCGGAAAGGGCATATGGGAGAAGGTCGATCCGATTGCCACCTCTTCAGTGGAGGCGCTTAACAACAACCCCAGACTGTTTTACGAAGTAGGTTTTGCCCGCTTTGCCGGCATTACCATGGCTGAGCCTAATCCGGGTCACTATGCGTTGGCTGAACTGGAAAAATTTGGACTGCTAAAGGGGTTAGTCACGCAAAATATTGACGGCCTGCATTTAAGAGCAGGTTCTAAAAAGGTGTGGGAAGTGCACGGCCACCTGCGCACCGCGTATTGCCTGGGCTGCAAGCGGCGCTTCCCCTTTGAGGAGCTGGTGCAGCAAGTGGAGCTGAAGCGAATACCGCCGATGTGTGACTACTGTTTCCATATGCTGCGTCCCGAAGTAACCTTATTTGGAGATCCCATGCCGGCAACCTTTTTTGAAGCATGGGAAACACTGGAAATTAACTGTGCGCTGATGTTGGTGGCCGGCAGCAGCCTGGTAGTCTATCCGGTAGCGGATCTGCTCAGGCTGGCCAAGAAGTTGATCATCATCAATCTGGAGCCGACAAATTATGACAGCAAAGCCGATTTAGTTATCCGGGCGAAATGCGGCGAGACTTTAACTGACTTGTTGGAATTGCTCAGGTAGTGCCGGCCGGCCGCGGCATGTAATCCTATTCGACAGATCCAGACACGCAGACAAAGGCGGTTGTGCTCCGGGCACGATCACGTTATACTACTGTACGGAGTGCCCGCATTTTCTATTCCGGTACGGTACAACGGTTTATCAGTGAAGGGGAAACATCGGCGATGGAGATACGGTTGGTGGAAAAACCCGAAATAGACGTTTATTCGCTGGTGCTGCTGCGCAGATCGATAGGCTGGGAAGCACAGGTGGAGCGGCTCAACCAAACGGTAGGCCGCTGCTATTACTGGGCCGGAGGCTTTGCGGCGGACAAGCTGATTGGCTATATAGAAGTGGTAAGCGATGGCATCGACGATGCCTATATCCGCAATCTGATTGTACATCCGCACTACCAGCGCCAGGGGGCCGGATCTGAACTTTTAAGGTTAGCTACCGAGAGGATCAAGAAAGACGGGATTAAAATGACCAACGTGCTGTTTAAACCCGAACTGTCGGCTTTTTACCGCAAGGCCGGCTTTAATATTATCTCCGGTGGGCTGATTGACAACTGTGCCCGATTATAGTAGAGCCTGCTTCCAGCAGGCTAAATGTAGAGCCTGCTTCCAGCAGGCTAAAAACAGAGGGGTTGACCCGGGAGCAATGCTGTCCGGGCCATACCTTCTTCTAAGTTTAGAGCTGCTTGATCTTGCGCTTTTACTGACGCAGACGGTTTATTGAAACTACCGAAAGGGTGGGTATTTTGGAAAAACAGCGACATGACCCTGTTGCCTATCGTATTCCGGGCAGACTCAAAGGGATATCCCCGTTTATCGCCATGGAGGTGCTGGAAAAGGCAAAGCAGATGGAGCTGGCCGGGGAAAAGATTATTCATTTCGAGCTGGGAGAGCCGGCAGGAGAAACACCGGCGAAAGTAAGAGTAGCTGCCTTGCAGGCTTTAAGTGAAGGTGAGACCGGCTATACTCACAGTTTAGGCCGCTTGGATTTAAGGGAAGAGATCGCTCGCTACTACCGGCGTTTGTATGGAGCGGAAATTGATCCGGGACAGGTGCTGGTCACCTCAGGGTCTTCTCCGGCCATGCTCCTGGCTTTTTCGGCCTTGTTGGACAGCGGCGACGAAGCGATCCTGGCTGACCCGTATTACGCCTGTTACCCAAACTTCATCCAATACGTTGGCGCCAAGCCGGTCCTGGCCCGGGTTACCGAGGAGGAAGGCTTTAAGCTAAGGGCTGATAATATTAAAAAACATCTCACTGCCCGCACTCAGGCGGTGATGATCAACTCCCCTTCCAACCCCACCGGAGCGGTTCTAAGCGCTGCGGAGCTGGCCGATATCGCGGAGTTGGGCTATTATGTTGTTGCTGATGAAGTATATCACGGCATCAATTATACCGGTCAGGATCGCTCCATCCTGGAGTTTACCGATAGAGCTGTGGTAATTAATGGTTTTTCCAAGCGCCATATCATGACCGGGTGGAGGCTGGGCTATGTCATCGCCCCCCTGGAGATCGCCCGGGTGATGCAAACGCTGCAGCAAAATTTGTTTATTTGTGCCTGTAACTTTACTCAAGCCGCCGGGATGGCTGCGCTGCAGGAAGACGCCGCCGCCCTGACCGCCCGGTTCAGCTCGTATAATGAGCGCAGGCTCTACCTGTACAGCGCTTTGCGGCAGATGGGCATTGCCCCCGCCATGCTGCCCGAGGGCGCCTT
>JAGXSR010000191.1 GCA_018333405.1 Dethiobacter sp.
CCAACTCTTCTTCATCGTCCACCTCAACAATCGCGATCCCCAGCGGATCCAAGAGGCCCCCGAAAACCCCGGCCAGGGCTTCCGGGATAGAGGCGAAAGCTTCGGCCACTTTCCCCCCTAAATTAAAGCCCTCTTCATCCCCGGCCGCTGCCTCCTCCCCTGCTCCTTCTTCCGCACCGGCCTCCATCTGAGCATAGAGCGAATTGAGAGTACCCACTACTACCTCTTTGGCAAAAATACCGGTAAAAACCGCCACAGCGGCAGGCCAGTTTTCTTCGTCCACACCCATGGGCCGGAAGACAGGGGAGATCCCCTGCCCGATCCTGGTTAATACTGAGTCAGGGGTATCTTCGTTGCCGAAAGTGCCGTCTATACCTAAGGAATTTAAAAAGCCCAACACCAAAACCACGATTACAATCACTTTGCCGGCTCGCAGCATAAACAGCCTCAGTCGATGCCAGGTATAGGTGAGGATATTTTTAAGTTTCGGCACGTGATAGGGTGGGAGCTCCATAATGAAGGGCGCCGCCTCACCTTTAAAGAGGGTGTGCTTTAACAGCAAACCGGTCAAAACTGCCAGCACAATGCCGATCAGATAGATAGAAAAAACCATATTTCCGGCGCCCGCGCCGAAAAATGCCGCGCCGAACAAAGCGTATACCGGCAACCGCGCCCCGCAGGACATAAAGGGGGTCATAAATACCGTCAGATAGCGGTCTTTTTTGTTCTCCAGGGTGCGGGTGGCCATTACCGCCGGAACGGTGCAGCCGAAGCCTACCAGCATAGGCACGAATGATTTACCGGGCAGTCCGATCATCCTTAAAAACCGATCCATCACAAAAGCGGCCCGGGCCATATATCCGGAGTCTTCCAGCAGGGAGAGCATAAAAAACATGACAAAAATGATCGGGATAAATGTAGCCACCGTCTGAATGCCGGCCCCCACCCCTCCTGCCAGCAGAGTGATCAGCCATTCCGGAGAACCGAGGTTACCTAACAGCAATCCGAACCCGTCCACAAAAACGGCGCCGAACAGAATATCAAAGAAATCAATAAAAGCGCCGCCGATACTCATGGTAAACCAGAAAATGGCATACATTACCAGAAGAAACAAGGGGATGCCGAAAGCCCGGTGCATTACCACCCGGTCAATACGGTCGCCTGTCGATTCTTTTTGTGCGGAACGTTTCATTAAGCTCTCCAGAGTATCCTGGATAAACTTAAAGCGGGCGTCGGCCAGGATAATATCCGTCGCTTCGCCCAGTTTGCTATTAATTATGGAAATCTCCTCTTTGATCCGGCCGGGGGAGATGGCGCCGGCGGCCACTACCTGTTCGGTAACCCACGGTTCCTGCTCCAACAGCTCAAGTCCCGCCCATCTGGCGTTAGCGCCCAGAGAAGCGGCCGCGCTCCCAAGCGTTGGGCTTAAACGCTCTAATGCTTCTTCTATTTCCGGCGGGTAGGTTATCCTGGCCGTCGGCGGCGCCATCTGGCGCAAGGCTTCGGCCAGCCTGCTTTTTACGCGCTGAATATCCTTTTTATTGGTGGCGCTGATCCCGATCACCGGGCAACCCAGTTTTTTTTCCAGCAAAACCAGGTCTAAGGTCACTCCCTTTTTAGCTGCCAGGTCCTGCATATTGACGACCAGCAAAAGCGGCACCCGCATCTCCAAAAGCTGAGTGGTCAGGTATAGGTTGCGCTCCAGGTTGGCGGCATCCACTATATTGACCACCATGCCCGGCTCACCGCCCAGTATGTAATTGCGCGCTATCTTTTCGTCCTCTGAATGAGCGGCCAGGGAATAGACTCCGGGCAGATCGACCATTATAACATTTTTCCCATCCAGGGCAACCGTTCCTTCTTTTTTCTCCACGGTCACCCCGGGCCAGTTGCCGATACGCTGCCTGCTGCCCGTTAATCCGTTAAATAACGTGGTTTTCCCGGAGTTGGGGTTGCCGACAACGGCAATTTTCGTTATTTCAGCCATCACTCTTTCTCCTTATCTTCAAAATATCGGCCTCGTCCTTGCGCAGGGAAAGATTAAACCCGCGCACCTCAATCTCCACCGGGTCGCCCAAAGGAGCAACTTTGAGCAATTTTATTTCTGTGCCCTTGGTCAGCCCCATGGACAGCAGTTTCTGTCGATAAACCAAATCTTTTCCCTCATAGCCTACTATTTCGGCGCGCTCCCCGGGACGGAGCGCCTTTACTTTAAGCTCCACTGCTAATGCCTCCTTTGCGCGGGAGAAGGCAGGACGGAAACAGAGATTTTCCGGACTATCTCCCAGCTCAGCATAAGACGAGTCTCTCCTACTTGTAAAACATACGGCTGCCCGCGCCCCCCGTTGATGATCTTAATTTCCTCTCCCGGGACAATGCCTAAAGGCAGCATCTTGCCCCGGAACTCTTCGCCTCCGTGTAAGGCGGTAACAATGCCGCCGGCGCCGCTCTTTAAATCGGCAAGACAGGCAGTCCCGACGCTGCGTGGGGAAAAACAGCAAGACCGTTTTTCTTTTTTTGCGGCCAAATCCATCAAATGCACCTGGCTTTCCCTCCTCGTTATAGTTAGGCATCACTAACTTTAATCCAAACCAAATTGCCGGAAACAGTTTTAGTTATATATCACGCCCTGCCATTGACTTTGGCAATATGTAATTAAAAGCAGAATAGAGATGTGCGCCGGACTAGTGTTAGATGTCCCTAACTTATTATTAATCTATCCTAACTTTGATCTGCTGTCAACAGTTTTTTTTTATTAATCATTCAAAATGATTTGGGAAATAAGATAAGCCCTGCAGTTATTGTTGCCACCATCAGCACCAAGGACAAAAAAGCGTATCCGTTCCAGGTTTTAATTGAACCGGAGGAAAGCGGGTTACCGGAAACGAGCATAGTGAAACTTGAACAGATTATGACTATCGATAAGGAGCGGTTAATAAAAAAATGGGGTTTTTAGGCGAAAAAAAAATGGCGGAAGTTAAGATGGCCATTCACAGGAGTTTGGGGTAAAACATAGCTAAAGATTGCATGCGAGGCCGGTAGCGCTCTTCTTCTCGGGTACAGGATCCCTATCCGCTGGGTTCGGCCAAAATCCTGGCCGGCTTACTTTTGCCCTCGTTGTACTGGAGGCAGATGTGGGCATAAGAGATGTGGGTAGCTTCCATCCTCCGGCAGCACCTTAATCTTACGCGTTGCCGTTGCCCTGCGTCTTGCCATTATGCTTTGGAGTTACCACTCCGCCGGACACAATCAGCTTGAGCCCTTCTTCCACGCTCATCTCCAAAAAAGTGACCTCTTTTTGGGGGACCAGCACCAGCATTCCTGAAGTCGGGTTGGGAGTGGTCGGAACAAAGATGTTGATCACCTCTTCCGCGGTTTTTTCCTGCACCTCGCCCATACCGCATCCGGTAACAAACCCTACCGCGTACAACCCCTTGCGGGGATATTCTATCAGGGCAACCCGTTGAAAGGCGTTGCTTTTCTGCAGGGAAAAAGCGTCAATAATTTGCTTGGTCGCGCCGTAAATCGATTTGATCAGAGGTATCCGGTTAAGCAAGAACTCCAGCCAGGCAATCAGCTTTTTTCCGATAACATTGGTGGCTACCATGCCGACCAGAAACACAAGACCTATGGTCAACAGCGCCCCCAGCCCCGGCACAGGGCGTCCTAAAACAGCCTCGATCAGCCCACCCAAAAAACTATCCAACAGCCGGTAAGTGAATGACAGCACGTAGAGGGTAACTACCAGCGGCAGCAGAACGACAATTCCGGTAAGAAAGAATTTGCGAACGACCTTCATGAATTCCTAACGCCTCCCTGTTTCCGGCAACTTGATACTCAGCTTCAGCAATTTCAGCGATAAAGCTGCGTTAAGCTTTTTATCAAAAGAGTACAAACCAATATCAGACGGCAA
This sequence comes from Dethiobacter sp., assembly GCA_018333405.1. Classification (GTDB taxonomy): domain Bacteria; phylum Bacillota; class Dethiobacteria; order DTU022; family DTU022; genus JAGXSR01. The sequence continues at coordinate 3,914 of JAGXSR010000191.1, forward strand.
GCTGTTAAACGGGCCACAATTCGCCGGGTTATGACAAGATCTTATCATTTGTTATGGTTGACCACAAGTTGAAAAACTATATCCAGACGCCAAGCTGATCTCCGTCTCGATAAAGCAATTTATGAATTTTTGTTAAAGATTCTTCTCAAGAATTGGCGAACATGCTAAGATTAGCGTTGAGTGTGGTTATTAACCATTGGCCTGTCTGGCAACATGGCCAGGATACATAATCTTTTAAGATGCTGAGGGGACGATTTTGGTATGCACGCTTCAAATTTTTATATTTACTTAAGTTTAATGTTTACCGCGCTGGTAGCCTATCTTTTTTTTCGTTATCTGTATTGGGGGATCAAAGCCCGCCTGATCTACTGGAGGAAAGCAGAACCTAACTCCCTGATCCGACTTTTGGCCGACGCCAAAGAAGACAATGTGACTTTGCCTTTTTTTACGATCTTTATTCCCGCCCGTGATGAAGCGGATGTCATCGCCAATACCATCGAACATCTGGCCGCGCTGAATTACCCCGGCGACCGGTATGAACTAGTGGTGATTACGGACGAAAAAGAGCTTAAGAATAAATTCAACCCGGCTATACCCACTACCCAGGATATCGTGGAAGAGAAAATAGCCGAGTTTACGGGCGCTGCCGGTAAACCGACCATAAAACATGTTATGGTGCCTTATGATTTTGACGGTCGCCTATCCGGCCGCTGTTCAGGAAAAGAAGTAGCGTCGACGAAGGCCAGGGCGCTTAATTTTGGAATCCGGTATGTAAACCAGGAAACCGCAGTCTGCAGTTATTTTGACGCGGAAAGCAGACCTGAGAAAAATATCCTGCTTTACATTGCTTACCGCTATCTGGCCACAGGCGGCCGGCAAAAACTCTGGCAAGGCCCCGTCTTTCAGGTGCGCAATTTTTATCAGCTAGGCCCGCTCAACAAAGTAATCGCCCTGTACCAAGCTCTGGCCCACGACTGGTACCTGCCCATCCTGATGCAAGATCTGCCCTTTTTAGGCGGCACCAACCTGCATGTGGAGAGAAACTTGCTATTGAAAATAGGGGGATATGATCATACCGCCCTTTCCGAAGACTTAGAGCTGGGAGTCAGGGCTTATCTGGAAACGGGAGAGTGGCCGGAATACCTGCCTATGGTCAGCACAGAGCAGACCCCGGCCAAGTATAAGGGTTACTACCGGCAGCGGCTGCGTTGGGGCAGCGGGCACCTGCAGGTGTTTGATAAACTAAAAAGTTCAACCCGATATCCGAAGCAGGCCAGCTTGCCTTTGCTAAAAACGCTGTTCTGGAAAGGCCATGCCCAGTGGTATCTCTATCAAACCCTGCTTATAGTGCCGCTTTCCTTCCTGACACTAACCGTACAGGGCGGCATGGAGCCCGCAGCCCTGCCGACTGAAATCCGGACAGCTTTCTCTTTGCTGTTGCCGCTGTACTATAGCTTTACTTTCTACCTCTTTTTTCGATATCGTAAATATATAGACTTTTCTTTAGCGCCCCTCGGCATTTTAAAATACATGGCCGTCATACAGCTGGCGATCTTCCCCATTGCCGGGTTTTTCATCGCCTTGCCCTTTACTTCAGCGCTTCTGCTCAGAGCTGTCCACCGCCAGCCCCTGGCTTGGGTAAAAACACCGCGGACACAAGAGCTTAAATCCAAAGCGCCATCGTCGTGACCTCCTCTCTCGTTGAACGATGGGCGTCATTCGGATGCGAGAGGCTATCCGGCAACGT
>JAGXSR010000192.1 GCA_018333405.1 Dethiobacter sp.
GCTACCCTGTTCTCAAAAGGCTTAATCTCCTTAGGAATACCAACAATCATTTTTAATCACTCCCTGTTCAGATTTAGAAATAGTGGAGAGGGGATAATATGCCGTTCGTAATAACACACTGTCTATAGATCATGGCGCCAGGAATTACCCCTCCCTCTCTGTACGCAGATAAAAGCGGGGGACTCTTTTGCCGACGGCACACAGCAGCTCGTAGCTGATTGTCCCGATTGCTTCAGCCGCTTCGGCCACGGTAATTTGGTGGTTGCCCTGGCGGCCGTAGATGACTACTTCATCGCCGCGGGTAACTCCGGACACCCCGGTTACATCGATTGTAATCTGGTCCATGCTGACCCGGCCAACCACCGGCGCAAATTCTCCCCGCACCAATACCCGGGCGTTATTGGAAAACCGGCGGGAATAGCCGTCGGCATAGCCGATCGGTACCGTGGCAATCAGAGCCTGTGTAGCGGCTCTATACGTATATCCGTAGCCGATCGGAGTTCCCGGCGGAACTTCTTTCAGAAAGACAATTCTGCTTTTCAGAGATAAAGCCGGCCGCAAACTGACCGCAGCTCCCTGCAGGCAGGAAGAAGGATAGCACCCATAAAGAGAGATGCCTAAGCGAATCATATCGTAACGAGCCTCAGGATAAGCGATGGCGGCAGCGCTGTTGGCGGCATGGCGCAGCGGTATAGGCAAGCCCCGTCTCCGGCAGTGCTCCAGCATACGGTTAAAAGATCTAAGCTGATGGTCGGTAAAATCACGGCCGGCTTCGTCGGCAGCCGCAAAATGGGTAAACAACCCTTCCAGCTTCAGACCCGGCATTTCGGCTGCCGCGGCAATTAAATCTACCGCCTCAACCGAAGAAAGACCCACCCGGCCCATACCTGTATCTACTTCAATATGGACAGGCAATTGCTCTCCCCGGCCGAGAAGTCGTTCACTATAGGCTTTGGCCGTATCCAGGTCCAGGATGGAAGGGGTGAGGCAGTATTCCTGCAGAAGCGGCAACACATTCGGATCGGAGTAACCAAAAACTAAAACCGGAGCGGCAATCCCGGCCTGGCGCAGCTGAACACCTTCTTCCGGCAAAGCGACAGCCAGCTGTGAAGCGCCAGCCTCCAAAGCAGCCCGGGCTGTTTCCACAGCCCCGTGCCCGTAGGCGTCGGCCTTGACCACCGCCATGATCTGGGTCTGCAGGCCGAGGTGGCGCCGAAATTGGGCTACGTTATGAGCAATGCAATTCAAGTCAATCTCCGCCCAAGTCGGGCGCGCCGGCTCAAGACCGTTCATCGCTGCACCGGTGGGAAGGCCTGTCCTGTTAGCAGTCGGTTAAACATTGGTCTTACCGTCCTTCCTGACTCGCCTGCAGGGGGACATTCCGCATTGGACTTTCCCCGCCAGGGGTGTGCCCCTGGCCCTTTAATTTATTTATTCGCTTAATCTATCGACATCTCCTGCCTGATGCTCTTAAAGCAGCAGGATCACACAAAAATTTCCGCTTGATCCGGCAGGAAAAATAACGCTATACCCGAAGTTAAATATACCGGATAAAGCCTCTTGATCCGGCAGGAAAAATAACACTTGCGGCTTCCGGCAAGCATCCGGCCGGACTGAAACAGAGGGCAAATCAGAAAGGAGTGTATAAGGCGATGAAGGGCGATCGGAAACTGATTGATGTGTTAAATTCGCTTTTGGCGGATGAGTTGAGCGCTATTAACCAGTACATGGTCCACTCTGAAATGTGTGCCAACTGGGGTTACGGGAAATTGCATACGCGGATAGAAAAACGGGCCATAGAGGAGATGAAGCATGCGGAAAAACTTATAGCCCGGATACTCTTTCTCGAAGGAGAGCCGAATGTCTCCCGTTTAAAAGAGATAAACATCGGAAACAATATCGAAAAGCAGCTCACCCACGACCACGCGGCAGAGGCAGGGGCGGTTGAGGCATATAATGCGGCTATCGTCCTGGCCGGAGAAGTAAGGGATTTCGCCACCCGGGAGCTGCTTGAACATATTTTAAGCGATGAAGACCAGCATATCGACAGCATCGAAGAGCTGCAAGATCAGATCGGGCATATGACTTTGCCAATCTTCCTGACCACACAGGTAGGATAGCATAGAGGCGGCTTATCGCCGCCGGCCCTCCCCTGCCTCTGCACTAACCGATCCGGCCTGTGGCGGTTCGCCGGAATGTATATATATCTTCTATTGTAACTACTCTGAAAATGCGGGCGAGGCGCCGCCTCGCCCCTATCTATTTTGTATAAATTGCTCCAGCAGGGCCAGCCCTTCGGCAAAGTTCTTCCGGCCTAATCCTATCCGGAAGTAATTACCCGGGAAATCAAAAACCTCCCCGGGCAGCAACATGACGTTTTTATCCTTCACCAGCTCAAGGCAAAACTGATCCACCGCATGATCAGCCCGCAAGCAGGGGAAGGCTGTAGATCCGCCCCGGGGTTCCAGCCATTGAAACATCTGCTCATGCCTGGAAAAGAGCTCTCGCGCTTGCTTAAGATTCTCCAAAATAAGGGCTAACTTCTCCCGGACAATCTGCGCTTTGGCCCGGAGAGCGATAATCCCTAAGATTTCGCTGGGAGCGCTTCCGCAGATCGAAGTATAGTCTTTCATCAAAACAAACTTTTGCCTTGCCGACTCGTCCCGGGTAGCCAGCCAGCCGAGACGCAGGCCCGGCAAACCAAAAGACTTAGACAGACCGCCCAGGGAGATTGCCCGGTGATAGCAGTCGGCGGCGGCGGGCAGCCGATCGGACGGATCATGCTCCAACAGGCGGTAAATCTCGTCGGAGAATAGATAAACGTCTTTTTCTTCCGCCAGGGCCAGCAGATCCAGGAATGCCTTTCGATCCGGCAGAAAACCCGTGGGGTTGTGCGGAAAATTGACAATGACCATGCGGGTGCGGGGTGTAAACGCCGCTTTTAAGTGCTCCGGATCCAACTGCCATCTTCCTTCCCGCACGGTGAGCGGCCAGCTCACCACCCGGCAGCCAAGAGCTCTGGGAATTTCCCGCAGGGACTGGTAAGAGGGCTCCAGGACAATCACTTCATCGCCTGCCTCCAGGAGCGACTGCATGGCGATGAAGATCCCTTCTTCAGGGTTAACGATCAGCATGTCGCGGGCGGTAAGTTCCCGGTAAAAGGCGGCGGCCTCATCCCGCAGAAGCGGATGGCCGGACGACTCGGTATACCCCAACTTCAGGTTATGCCACAACTCCATGCACTCCTGATCGGCCAGCGCCAACAGCTCCTGCATGGAAAGACTTTCGCAGTCCGAAGGACTTAGCAGATAGCGCACACTGAATTCGTAGCGGGCAAAATAACGCTCTAATTTAAATTCGCGGTAGTTCATCTCGTTCTCCTTTAATATATTCGATAACCATCCCCCTGCGGGACGCCATCGGAAGGATGAAAATGTTCCTTCACCCCTCTCCCGGAGGGAGAGGGGATTTACAGGGTAGAATAATAATAACACAAGAAACGCAATAAGGCACGGCGCCTTTCATGTGACAAACTGACGCGTTATTGGCGTAATTCTGCCACCGGGGAAGGTTATTTTTGCGGCTTTGTGGAATATAGCTGTATATTCATCGGGGGAGCCGGGGAGCATGACCATTACTGTCCGTGAGGCTTTAAAGATCGGCCGCTTAGCAGAAGCTGAACTGCTGGCAGGCGCCGCCGGGCTGGACAATATGATCAAAACAGTGGATATTATTGATGTCCCGGACGCGGCGATCTGGTTTCGCCGGGATTCTCTCCTCTCCACTACTTTTTACGCGCTAAAGGACAACTTAAGCGCGCAGCTGCAAATCCTGGATGATATAGCCAAGTGCGGCGGCGCGGCGCTGGTTATTTTTTCGCCCGAGCGCTATATTTCAAAAATAGATGAGCGGCTGGTTGAAAAAGCAGACGCCCTGAGCTTACCCTTGCTGCAAATGCCCGACTGCTCCTATATCGATGTGATCGTGCCCGTAATGAGCCGCATCCTGGACAGACAAGTGGAAGCTTTAGAATATGCCCATGAAGTGCATAACCGGATGACCAATTTTGTATTAAAAGGTAAAGGCTTGCAGGAGCTGATTGGCTCCCTCTCCTCACTAATTGGCCATCCGGTGATCATGGTTGATGCAGAATTAATCCTGCTGAATTATGAAATGCTGCTTGGCGAACCGGCTACAACACCGCTGATTGCTCACTTGAGAAAAAACCAGGGGTATCTGGAGCTGGCGGAGTGCTACCCACCCTTTATTATTGATATTATCGTCAAAGAGAAACGGCCGGTTTACCGCAACAACGTGCCGGGCGGCATGGATTTTCTCTTTCCCATTGTGGCCGGCGATACTTTTTATGGTGTCTTAATCGTCCCCGGGCTGGAGCGTGAGCTGGATCAGGCCAAAACGGTGGCGCTGGAAGCCGCTTCTGTCGCTATCGCTTTAAATACCCTCAAAGAGAGGGAAATTCACGAGGCTAAACGCAAAGACGAACTGGACTTTTTTAACGAACTGTTACTGGGAAACCTCAAGAACCGGGAGCTGATTATCGCCCAAGCCAAACAGCTGGGCTTTGACATCGACGGACCGTATTGCCTGATTCTGGCCGAGATAAATAAAGAAAGCGCTTTTTTCCGCACTGCGCTGGAAAAAAGTGGCGGGGCAATGAAGGAAAACCTGGAGAAAAAGCTGCAGCGGCAGCTGCGCACAGCGCTGGACATGGAGCATAATCAAAGTATCATGGCGGAAGCGCTGGGCAGCTTTATAGTGCTCTTACGGCTGCCGGAGAGGTGGACGGCTGAAGAAAGAGCTCAGAACAGCAAAAAACTGATGAAAAAGATCAAAAAAACTGTCCAGGCCAGAATGGAAGAGGTTCCGGTATGCATGACCATGGGCGGGATTTACGATAACATTGAGCGCATCAGCGCCAGTTATATGCAGGCATGGGAAACAATGGATATAAGTAAAAAGCTGCTCCCTTCCGATTTTGCGGTAAGTTATTCCGATATGGAAGCCTACCACCTGGTAAAACGGTTTATGACCAGCTCCAGCGCCCTGAACCTGTACACACGCATCTATGATAAGCTATTAAAATATGATCGGGAAAAAAACGGTGAACTGGTCCACACCCTGGAGAAATATCTGGAATGCAACTATTCACGCACCCTAACCGCTCAAATGCTGCATATCCACCGCAATACCCTGAATTACCGCCTGCAGAAAATAAACGAACTGCTCGGACAAGATGTGGATAAAATCAACGGTTTTCCGTTCCTTTTAGCTTCGATCGGCCGCAAACTTTCACCATAGCAGACTTTGTCCCGCCAGGGTAAGAGCCGATATGAAGGGCATTTTCATCCTTCTGACGGCGCCGCCATGGCGGCATGGTAGTCTACTTGACAAAGCGGATAGATAACGGATAGCTGTACTCTTCACCATTGTTAGCCTTGACCGCAGCAATAATTATGAAAATGAAGTTGAGAAACAACACCGCAATCAACAGGAATACGCCAATGATGACCAGGGATAGAAAAGTTGAGATCAGGCAGTAGATGGCAACGCTGATTTGGAAATTGAGCGCCTCTTTCCCGTGCCGGCTTACAAAGGCGGACTCGTCTTTTTTTAGCAGCCAGATGATCAGCGGCGCGATGAACCCGACAAAAATTGACAACAGGTGGGCCAGCATGGCCATAGTTTTCTCATCTTGCTTCAACGGCAGTAAATCGCTCATCTAAATACCTCCTTAGCCCAAAGTTTGGTTTTACCATATATCAATTCAATAAAAAAAGAGTGTTTCCTTTTTACTTATAGGTTCGCGCTGACAAAACCTTCAGTATCCGCTGTATAAACCGGCTACACCTTGTTTTTCCTGATCAGCAAAAAAATGTGCCCGCAATATATTCACGATTCTTTCCGCAGCGTTACCGTCCCCATAAGGATTAACCGCCCGGGCCATTTTCTCGTATTCAGCCTTATTTGTTAACAGCTCCTGCGCCAGACTGACGATCTGATCCTTCTCTGTGCCGGCAAGTTTAACCGTCCCCGCTTCCACCGCTTCGGGGCGCTCAGTTTCAGCTCTTAATACCAGTACCGGTTTGCCTAACGCCGGCGCTTCTTCCTGGATGCCGCCCGAGTCCGTCAGCACCAGATACGATCGGGCCATCAGATTGACAAACGGCTCATAATCAAGCGGGTGAGTCAGGTGCGCGCCCGGAACAGCGCCGAGCGCACGGTGCGCTGCCTCTTTTACCACAGGGTTCATATGCACCGGGAAAACCAACTCGGTATCGGGATTGTTGCTGAGCAGGGTGCGCATGGCCGCATAAATATTGCCCAGCGGGCGGCCCCAGTTTTCCCGACGGTGGGCGGTTAAAAGAATGATTTTTTTATGAGCATAGTCCAGCCGGTTCAGCGCGGCCTCAGCAAAAATATACTCCTTCCGGGCCACCAAATGCAGTGCGTCAATAACTGTATTGCCGGTCACAAATATCCGTTCCGGATCAACCCCGCAATGCAGCAGATTCCGCCTGTTTCCTTCTGTAGGCGCAAAGTGCAAGCCGGCAATGGCAGTAGTAATCCGCCGGTTCATCTCCTCGGGGTAAGGCGAGTAAATATTGCCGCTGCGCAACCCCGCTTCCACGTGGCCTACCGCTGTCTTCTGATAAAAAGCGGCCAGTGCGGCGGAACAGGTAGTGGTGGTGTCTCCGTGCACTAACACCAGATCCGGCTTTTCTTGTTTAAACACGATCTCCAGGCCGGCCAGCGCTCTGACCGTAATCTCGGTAATCGTCTGGCTGTCGCTCATCAAATCCAGATCATGGTCAGGGCTGATCGCAAACAGCGCAAGAGCCATATCCAGCATTTCTCTGTGCTGTGCGGTGACACATACTTTCAGCTCAAAACAATCGGCCTGGCGGATCTTCCTGATCAGCGGCGCCATTTTAATCGCCTCGGGCCGGGTGCCGAAAACCACTGCGATCTTTTTCTTAGGGCTATTGCTGCTCATTTTTATCACAACCCATTTATACCACGCCCCGGATTATACTATCTTCGCTGCCCTTAAAACAGTATCGGTCCAACCCTTCTGTTGACCGAAAGTGATCCATTGCGTTTAGCCACTATAACTTGTCAAGAGGATAACCGCCACAAACAAGGAGCACGGTTAGCTATCCCGACCGCGCGCGGTTGCGGACCTTATCCGCAAAACCCTGCTCAGGAGCATGGTTTTTAATACCGCCAGCTCCTCCAGGCGCAACAAAGCCAATAGCGCCGTATAGATCAAAATGCCCGTGGTTATGGCGCTGCCCAGCCTCAGCACTTGCGGCCAGGCACCGGCGCCGCTCCAGATTAACGCAGTCTGGCGGTAAACAAGCACAGCCGCTCCGCTCATTACCAGCGAGGACAGCGTGATCTTCAACGTAGCGACAGCGGTCTGGCGACCCTCCAGGTATTCAAGCTTCCGGCGCAGTCCTCTCAGCAAAAGCATCAGGTTGACGGCAGCGGCCAGTGAGGTGGCCAGGGCCAGACCGCCATGGGCCAAATAGCGAATCAGAATCAGATTGAGCGCCACATTTAATAATATGACCAGCAGACCGGTTTTCAGCGGTGTCAGCGTGTCCTGCATGGCAAAATAGACCCGCCCCAGCAAGGAAATGCCGGCCGTAGCCACCAACCAGGGCGCATAAAAAGCCAGCGCCACTGTGGTCATCTGCGTGGCCGTCGCGCCAAAAGCGCCCCTTTCAAATAAGAGGCGCACTACCGGCTCTCTCAGTGCCACCAACCCTACCGCCGCCGGAATAATAACCAGCCAGAGCATTCTTAAGCTTTGAGCAAAGGTTCGTCTCAAATCATCTCTTTTCGCCTCCGTGGCCAGTTGCGCCATCGCCGGATAGACCGCCCCGGCCAATGACGCAGTAAAAATGCCGGCAGGCAAATCTATAATCCTGACGGCAAAATTCAGAGCAGCGATACTGCCTTCCGGCAGGCCGGAAGCCAAGGCCCGGTCGATCAGCAAATTGATCTGACCGGCCACAGTGCCGGCCAGCACCGGTAAACTTAAGCTCATGCATTTTCGGAAGCCGGGATGAGAAAAATCACTCCGGCGTACCCGAAACAGCGGTTTTTTTAGCACCAAAGGAGAAAATAGCAGAGCAAACTGCGCAAATGTGCCGATAAACCAGCCCACAGCCAGCGCGGCTATGCCGAACCGGGCTTGAAGCGCCACTGCACAGGCGATTAAAAAAAGGTTAATCGCCAGCCCGGAAAAAGCAGGCAGAATGAAGTGTCGGTAAGTATGCATGACCGCCGTAAACAAAGCGGTCAGCCCTAAAAATAAGGTAGCCGGCGCCAGAATACGGGTCAATCCGGCTGCCAGCGCAGCAGTTTCCGGCGCCAGCCCGGGGGTTACCAGGCTGATTAACAGAGGCGCCAGAAACAATACTAGGGCAATGCCGGACAGGAGCAGAACAAAGCTGGTGCTGATCACCGCTCTGCCTATCTGCCAGGCTTCCTCGTCGCCACTTTTGGTTTTATGCTCGGTAAAAACCGTCACAAATGCGC
>JAGXSR010000193.1 GCA_018333405.1 Dethiobacter sp.
CATCTACTTCCAGCAGCACTGTAAAATTATCAAAGCTGCGAACTACACCTTTAATCTGATAACCATTTACCAGAAATACCGTAGTGAGCATATTTTCTTTGCGTGCCTGGTTTAAAAAAGTGTCCTGCAAATTAAGCGTTCCTTTCATGGGCAAAGGTTCCCTCCAATCTTCAACTTATATTATATTATTCGCCTGAACAGCCAATTTTTCCTTCACTTGCCTGCAGATTATTTCCGCCGGAGCGGATAACTCTTCTTTATCCTTTATCTCCAGCCAAATAATCCGCGGGTCGCGTCTGAACCAAGTCATCTGTCGTTTGGCCAGCCGGCGGGTTTGCTTCTTTATCTCTTCCACCGTTTCCTCCCATCCCATTTCGCCTGATAAATACGCGGTTAACTGGCGGTAACCAAGGATATTCAGTCCCGGGCATCCCGGAGCATAACCTGCTTTCAGCAGAGCTTTAACCTCTTCCAGAAACCCTCTTTGCAGCATCTGATCCACCCTCTTTTCTATACGCCGGTAAAGCTCAGGCCGCGGCATGCTCAATCCGAAAACAATGAGATTATAGGGCTGATCGTTTTTTTTGGTCTGAATTACTTGTTCGGATATAGGGCGGCCCTCCATTGTTATAAACTCCAGCGCCCGGATAATTCTCCGGCGATCGTTGGGGTGAATTTTTACTGCCGCTGCCGGATCATTCTCAGTCAGTTGCCGGTAGAGTGTCTGTAACCCCTTCTCCTCCGCTTCCCGATACAAATGATCGCGCACATTTTGATCTTTCCCTTCGCTGCCGAAGGCGTAGGCGTCGGTTACCGTTTGGAAATAAAGTCCTGTTCCCCCTACCAGAATTGGCAGCCGTCCGCGCTGCTGGATTGCGTCGATTGCCGCTGTGGCCGCCTTTTGGTATGAGGCAGCGCTGAAACTGCAGTCCGGATCAACCAAGTCAAAAAGGTGATGTGGGGCCAGCCCCTGCTCCCGGGCTGTAGGCTTGGCTGTTCCGATATCCAGCCGGCGGTAAATCTGGGCTGAATCGGCGCAGATAATTTCCGCCTTAATCTGTTGTGCCACCACTAAAGCCAGGTCGCTTTTCCCAGTGGCAGTCGGTCCGACCAGCGCCAACAAGGGCGGCTTATCTTCTTGTTTAGCGGCCATCTCTCCCTCCTCCCCTGCGCTTAAAACCTCTGTCCAGCTCATCCCGGCTCAGAGCAACTACCGCCGGGCGTCCATGGGGGCAATAGTTTTTTTCCGCCACTTTTGCCCATTCTCCAAGCAGCTGCTCCATTTCCTGGACAGACATAGGCTGGTTCGCTTTAATTGCCCGGTGACAAGCGACTGATTTAAGCACCTTTTCGCGCAGATCTTCCCCCGGGTTGGCCTGGGAGGTCACCAGATCTTCCAACAAGTGATAAAATGCTCCGGCGTTCATACCAGGCCGCTCCGCGAACGGATATGACCGGATAATATAACTATTATCACCAAAATGATCCACATTAAAACCGGCTTCGTTTAACAACGGTAGTACCGCCTCCAAGGGTTCGCGCCAGGTCAGCGGCACGTCTACTGTCATCGGCAGAGCTAACTGCACCGCCCTGTGCCTTTCATTGTTGCCGGTGGCCAGCGCTGCATAGATCACCCGTTCGTGGGCCGCGTGCTGGTCGATAAGCAGCAGTTGATCGGCGTGCTGAGCCACCAGGTAGCTGTATAAAAACTGTCCGATCAGACGGTAATGCTCACCCCAGTTGACGCCTGTTCCGGGTTGCCTCATTTCCTGGTTTGACTGAAATGCTGAAGGATCGACAGATATTTCAGCCGGATCGCCGCCGCCCTCAGCTGAAAAAAGGCTTGTCTGCTTCCCGGACTCTGCTCCGCTTTCTCTCCAGTCGAGGGCATAACGCTGCCCCCCTTCTTTCCAAAAAGTGTCCTGAAACATATTTTCATCTCCAGTGCAAAACCGGGCCTTCCGCGGCGAAGCCGGACGCTGCAATGCGGTTTTTGCCGCCTGATAAACCAGTTCTTTTACCTCTTCCGTTTGTTGGAAACGAATTTCTGCCTTCGTCGGGTGAACATTGACATCCAGATGGTGCGGGGGCAGATTAAGATGCAATACAGCCACCGGGTAGCGGTTACCGGGCAGACAAGAACCATAGCCGCGCTTAAGCGCGTATAGCAGCATGCTGCTGCGTATAATCCGACCGTTCACAACGAAAGTTACATACCGTCGCGAAGCGCGGTTCATGTGCGGCAGCGAGAGGTAGCCTTTGAGCGAAATCCCGGGCTGATCCGCGGTTTTTCCCAAGGGCGCCATGGAGGAAGCGCAATCGTTTCCATAAAGGACGCCGATCACGTGTCGCAGTTCGCCGTCCCCGGAAGTTTGTAATATTGTTTTATTATCGTTGGTCAATACAAAAGATACCTGCGGGTGGGCCAAAGCCATTTCGGATAACAATACGGTAATGCGCCCTGATTCCACCGGTAAAGACCGTAAAAATTTTAAGCGGGCCGGGGTGTTGTAAAACAGCTCTTTTACTTCCACCGAAGTCCCATACGCTGCGCCGACTTCCTCCTGAGAGAGCACCTGGCCGCCAGCCAGGCTGATCCGGGAGCCAAATTCGGCTCCGGGTGTCCTGCTGGTCAGGGTAACCTGGGATACTGCGGCGATACTGGCCAGCGCTTCACCCCTGAAACCAAGGCTGGTAATGTGCTTAAGGTCGCTGATTGACGATAACTTGCTGGTAGCGAAACGGCGGAAAGCCAAGGGCAGCTCCGCGGAAGGGATGCCGCACCCGTCATCAATTACGGTCAGATTATTTTTCCCGCCGGCCCGTACTAAAACCTGAATTAACTTCGCCCCTGCGTCCAGTGAATTTTCCACCAGCTCCTTGACTACAGAAGCGGGGTCTCCGATCACTTCTCCCGCCGCGATTTGCTCCGCAGTAAGATTATCCAGCACATTAATTGCCACTCTCGGCGCCTCCTGCTCTGATCTTTTCCGGCTGATCCCCTTCTTCAAGCTTCTTTTGCAATAGGTAAAGCTGATGCAGCGCTTCCAGGGGAGTTATTTGGTTGATATCCAACGCTTTGATCTCTTCATATACCGCCGGCAAGTGTGAATATTCAGCCTGCGGGCGGCTGAGGTAAGGAAGCAAGCTCAGCTGCCGATCTCTGGCGCTTGAGGCAGTTGTTTCTAAGTCGGACAAGATTTCTTCCGCCCGCACGATTACCTCCAGGGGAATTCCGGCCAGACGTGCCACATTGATTCCATAACTTCGGTCGGAGTGACCTCTGATCACCTGACGCAGAAAAATAACTTCTCGCCCGCGTTCTTTAACGGCCATGGTATAATTTCTGATCCCGGGCAGGTCTCCTTCCAGGCAGGTCAATTCATGGTAGTGGGTGGAGAAAAGAGTTTTGGCCCGGACGGTTTTGCTCAAATATTCCAGAACGCTGCGGGCAATGCTCATTCCGTCGTAAGTGCTGGTGCCGCGCCCGATTTCATCAAGGATCAGCAGGCTGCGCGGAGTTGCTTCGCGCAAGATCAGGGCAGTTTCCTGCATCTCTACCATAAATGTGCTGTAACCGCGACTTAGATCATCGCTGGCGCCGACTCTGGCGAAGATACGATCCAGGATAGGCAGCTCTGCCGATTCAGCCGGAACAAAACTGCCTGTTTGGGCCATTATACAGATCAGCGCAGCGCTGCGAATATAGGTACTTTTCCCGGCCATATTCGGGCCGGTAATTACCAGCAAATATCCGGATTCATCCATCTGAATATCGTTTGGGACAAATCGTTCAGAAGATGTCTGCTCCACCATCGGATGGCGCCCCTTTTTTATCTGCAACATTCTGCTCTCCGCATTTAACCTGGGGCGGCAGTAACGATGCCTCTGCGCGATTTCAGCCAAACTCTGCAGGCAGTCCAACCGAGCCAACCGATCGGCGGTCAGCTGAAGGGATGAAGTGTATGTCGCCACTTCATCCCGGAGCGCTTCAAACAGTTCATATTCCATCTGCACCAGGCGATCTTTGGCTCCGGTGATCTGCTCCTCCATATCTTTAAGCTCTTCAGTAACAAAGCGCTCGGCATTGGTCAGGGTTTGCCGTCGGATATACTCCGCTGGAATCTGATCGAGATTTACCCGGGTTACTTCAATATAGTAACCGAAGACACGGTTATAGCCCACACGCAACGATTTTATTCCGGTGCGCTCGCGTTCTTGCTTCTCCAGATCCACCAGTCGCTGCTTCCCTTCCCGGGAGATCTTTTTAAGCCGGTCTATTTGCGGGTTATACCCTTCCCGAATAAGGCCTCCTTCCCTCAACGACAAGGGAGGCCCTTCCACCAGTGCTTCCCCAATCAGCCCAATCAGTTTGGAGTATAAAGGAAATTTGCTTTCTTCAGTCAAAAGAGGCGCCCGAGCCCCGGCCAGGGTTTCCTGCAATTTTTCCAGGTGCAGCAGCGTATCTTTAAGCGTGGTCAGATCCCGGGCATTGACCCTCTGAAAGCAAAGGCGACTGCAAAAACGCTCCAGGTCGATCATCTTGTACAACAGCGAGCGCATCTCCCGTCGGGGAAGCGGATTGCGTAACAGCTCTTCTACCGCATCATAGCGGGCGTTAATGGCATCGCCGGAAACAAGAGGCTGCTCTACCCAACGTCTGAGCAGTCGGCGGCCCATGGCCGAACGGCAGCTATCCAGCAGCCCCAGCAGACTGCCCCGCTTCTCAACATCCATAAGCGTCTGGGTCAGCTCCAGATTGCGGCTGGTAATACTGTCGATAATCAGGCTCGAGCCCGGAAAATACAGCTCCAGTTTGTGAAAATGCCGGCTGCCTGCCGGGTATTTCAGCTCACGCAGATAATCAAGGGCCAAGACAGCGGCAGCCGCGGCTAATGGATAGCCGCACAGATTCAGCTCATCCCAGCGCTTCTCACCCCATTGTGCGATTATTGTTTCCCTGGCCTTGGCGGTATCTGTTTGGACGGCTATCAAGCTCACCATTCCCCGGCTGCGCCGTCCCAGAAAAGGACGTAATTTAACCGCCAGTTCTGAATCAGTGCAGACAGATTCCGCCGGTTGTATACGGCGCATCTCTTCTGCTATCTTCTCCCATGAGTTTTCTCCTTGCAACTCTGTGATGCGAAAACCCCCCGTGGATACATCTACCTCCGCCAGCCCGTAATAGTTATCGCCGCGCTGTTCCAAAGCAACCAGATAATTATTTTTCCCTTCATCCAGCAATTCCGGATCAGTCAGTGTTCCCGGGGTCAGGATTCGGGTTACCGCTCTTTTTACCAGCCCCTTGGCTGAAGCCGCGTCTTCGATCTGATCGCACAAGGCGATTTTATACCCCTTAGCCAGCAGCTTGTTTAAATATGCGTCGGAGGCATGAATCGGAATCCCCGCCAAAGGAACGGCGTTTTCTTTGTTGCCGTCGCGGGAGGTCAGGGCGATCTCCATCTCCCTGGCCGCCAAAATCGCGTCTTCAAAAAAGACTTCGTAAAAATCGCCCACCTGATAAAACAGAATTTTATCAGGATGCTGAGCTTTAATCTGCAGATAATGTTCCATCATCGGGGATATTTTGCTCAAAAACCGGATCACCTCCTCTGTAAAAAGATTGCAGGTTATATATATAAGACGGGCGGCTGAAGGCCGGAAAGAATTACACGTAAAGCGGTTTTTTAACCTGCCTCTTCTCCGATCAGATTCCAGGTTCTGGCTTCGCAAATTTTTACCGGAACCAACCTGCCGGTTAACTCCAGCGTTGAAGGAAAATGGACCAGTTTGTTGGTTCTGGTACGCCCGCTTAGCATCACCGGGTTGCTTTTGCTTCGTCCTTCCACCAGCACTTCAACAACCAGATCAACGAGTTCCCGGTTCAGATCCAGGCTTATCCGCTGCTGTATCTCAGATAGCTTTTGCAGCCGGCGCTCTTTTTGCGCTCTTGGTTCGTGATCAGTCATCTCTGCAGCTTTAGTGCCGCGCCGGGGAGAATAAATAAAGGTGAAAGCGTTGTCAAAGCGGGCCGCTTCCAAAAGCTGCATGGTATCCAAATAATCATATTCCGTTTCGCCGGGGAACCCGACAATTATATCGCTGGTCACGGCCACTCCGGGAATCTGAAGCTTAATATCACGAATTAGATCCAGGTAATGTTCCCGGGTGTAACGCCGGTTCATCACTTCTAAAATACGGTTGCTGCCGGACTGTACAGGCAGGTGAAAGTGTTCGCAGATTTTCCCTCCCCGGGCTACCGTCTCGATCAGTCGCGGCGACAGATCCTTAGGATGAGAAGTCATAAATCGGATCCGGCTTATGCCGTCCACTTTGTCCAACTCCAGCAGTAAGTCCGCGAAGTCATATGTTTCCGGACGATCCTGGCCGTATGAATTGACATTCTGCCCTAAAAGCGTCAGTTCAAGGTAACCCTCCCGGGCCAGGGAGTGTGCTTCGTTAACTATATCTTCCAGCGGCCTGCTCCGCTCCCGTCCCCGCACGTAGGGGACCACGCAATAAGAGCAGAAGTTGTTGCAGCCATAAATTATCGGCAACCAGGCTTTATACCTGTCCGTACGGCGGATGGGCAAGCCTTCCCGCAGGTCCTGGTTTTCCTCTAAGTCTACCACGGTCCCACCTTTTATTATCGCCTCTTCCAGCAGCTGCGGGAAGTGGGTTAGCGAGTGCGTTCCAAAAATCAGGTTGACATGACTGAAGCGCTGTTTAATATATTGAGCCAGCTCTGCTTGCTGGGTCATGCAGCCGCCTACCGCAATAACCAGATCTCTTTTTTGCTCTTTTAGTGGCTTTAGCTTTCCTAATAGCCCCCCCACCTTCTCTTCAGGTTTTTTACGCACCGCGCAGGTATTGATGACAATCAAATCAGCTTCGCTGAGATCCGCCACCGCTTCAAAACCGATATTTTCCAGGATCCCCGCCATGATCTCTGAATCATGCTCGTTCATCTGGCAGCCGAAAGTGATCAGATGATATCTTTTACCTTCGCCGGACCTGCTGATCTGATCCATGCCTGCAATGTATTCTGTATCTGAATCCACCCGTCAGCCCCCTTTCTTCCACATTATTATAACAAATCCCCCGGGATTAAAAAATATTCCGCTGTTTTTGACTCCGGTCAGCTGGAAAGGAGTTCTAAGTTTGCATCGTAAATGGTCTGTTTAGCAGGAATTTCAGCTCAGCTGAACGAATTAAAAGATGTCGTGCAATAAATATTGCGAACAAGGAGTTAGCGATATGCGTATCAGTTCACTTACGTTTTTATTGCTTAGTATTGTTCCGTTGTTGTTTGCATTAATTTGGCAGAATCAGGCCACCCTAAATGAAGAACATCGCGTACAGCTGCAGACCCGGATCGAAGAGTTAAATGACGAGTACATGGAGACAGTAAATGAGCTGCATGAAGCTACAGATGAAAAAGACAACCTCTTTCAGCAGCTTGACGAAGCTATGGAAAAAATTGAAGATGTCGAGAAGCGCAATGCAGAGCTGGAGCAGATCCTGTTTAACCAAACAGAGACTTATCGGGTTGCGGTAGCCCTGCAAGGGGCAACCATGCCGGCTTTATCCCAATCCAGTTTTACCGAAAAGATGTATGAACGGGCTTGGGCCCGGCTAGGGGCCCATGGGCTGAAGGGAATCGGGGCCAGCCTAGTCACGGCTGAAGAGCGTTATGGAGTAAACAGCCTGATTATCGCCGCTATTGCTTTCCTGGAGAGCGGCGGCGGCAGGTCTAGAATCGCCAGAGAAAAAAATAATCTGTTCGGTCTGGGCGCAGCCGATGCATCGCCATTTGCCAGCGCCCTTTCATTTTCCCGCAAACAAGAAAGCGTATATTTTGTGGCCAACCTCCTGCGCTACAGTTACTTATGCCGCTGGGGGCGCCACTATCGGGGCAATAACCTGGTGGCAATCAATGTCCGCTACGCGTCAGATCCTTTCTGGGCAAATAAAGTGGGACGGGCTATGGCTAGAATCGCTCGTGCGGCTATTCCGCAAGGTCGTTAATCTTTTTCTTCCACTATGCGTACCGCAAAATCCGGGCAATAATACTCGCATTGCCTGCACCCGGTGCATCGCTTTGCGTCAATCACCACCGGTCTGCCATCCTGGCCGGCGGAAAGGTTTTTTTGCGGACAGAAGGCGATGCAGATGCCGCACTCTTTACAGCGCTCCGGTATGACTACGACATTAAAAGTCATTTTACCCATGCCTGTTTGATTACTCCTCATCCTTTACGCTCTATGAACGTATTCGCTTTCCGGTTCATATTTCCGGGTTGTTCCGCTAATTTCGAGCCTGGTCGCCGGCATAAACGCCGCTGCGCCGTATATATGTAAAAGCCGGTCATTATCTGCGCTTACCTGGGAAATAAACTGATCGCTGAATAAGAGCAAAGCTCCAGACAGCAATAACAGCGAATACACCGGCTCTGCTCAATCTCAGCCCGGTTATCCGACATGCGTATAATCTGCGGCGGGCAGTACCGGAAACAAGCGGCGCAACCGATGCACA